>CALFXA010000113.1 GCA_937928015.1 uncultured Anaerolineales bacterium
CGGCCCTCGATCAGCACCAGGCCGTCGATCTCGGGTGCGTCGCGGTAGGAGCGGCCGATGCTGATTCCGTTGTCGAAACCTTCCACCAGCACGTCCAGCGTCTTGCCCACGTATCCCTGGTTGACCTGCAGCGAGATATTCTGCTGTAATTCTATGATGCGCTCATAGCGCTCCTGCTTGACCTCGGCCGGGACCGGGTCACCCAGCGGCTCGGACGTGGTGCCAGGCTCGAACGAGAACTGGAAGGCGCCCACGCGGTCGAAGCGCGTCCCCTCGACGAAATCCACCAACGCCTGGAACTCTTCCTCCGTCTCGCCCGGATACCCGACGATGAACGTGGTCCGCATGGCCAGGTTGGGAATCTTCGCGCGCATCTTGGACAGCGTGTTGTGTACCCAGTCCATGTTGGAGGGACGCTTCATGCGATAAAGCGTCTTGGGATGCGCATGCTGGAGCGGCATATCGAGGTAGGACAGGATCTGTTTCTGCGAGGCCATTACATCGATCAGGCGGTCGGTGACGTAGCCCGGGTAGGCGTACATCACGCGGATCCAGTCCAGGTCGGGGACCTGGGTCGTCAGAGTTTCGAGTAGCACAGCCAGGCCGTCCTTCATGCCCAGGTCGTGACCGTAATCGGTGGTGTCCTGCGCGATCAAGATCAACTCGCGGATGCCGTCGTCGCGCAGGAGTTTGGCTTCCTCGATGATCATCTCCAGCGGGCGGCTGACCGCCGTACCCTTGATAAGCGGGATGGCGCAGAACGCGCACGGACGGCGGCAGCCATCCGCCACCTTGAGATAGGCGCTGGCCCCCGTAATGGACGCACGCACCGCGCCGCCCTCGTCCGCGCCGACGGTGGGCGCCTCGGGCAGGTGATACAGCGGCTCGGGGTGCGGACCCTTGCGCAATTCGCGCACCACCTGGACGATGTCCATCCAGCGACGGGTGCCCAGCACCCCGTCCACGCCGGGGACCTGCTGGGCCACCTCCGCGCCGTAGCGCTGGGTGAGGCAGCCCGCCGCGATCAGCACCTGGTCCTCGCGCTTGGACTCGGCCAGTTCGCGCAGCACGTCCAGCGATTCCTGCTTGGCGGGGCCGATAAATCCGCAGGTGTTGACGATCAGCACGCTGGCGCGCTCGGGCGTCTCGACCATGCGGTAGCCGTCGTTCATGAGCAATTGCGCCATCGAGTCGGAGTCAACGGTATTTTTGGCGCAGCCTAAAGATACAAGATGAAAGGTTCGTTTCGACAAGTTGGTTTTCCTATAAAGTGTTCGATCCACGCGGGGAACTATCCCTGCGGGGTGGACGTGGGTTCAGGGGTGGGAGTCCGCGTGGGAGAGGGAGTCGGCGAGGGCGTGGGCGATTCCTTCGGGGTGGCGGTCGCTGTCGGCGGTGCGGGCGGAGTGGGCGTCACGATCCCATCGGCGGTGTAGATGTAATCCACCACCTGACCGAAGTTCCCGAGAAGGCCCATATCGCGGCCGTTGTAGGTTACGCGCAAGGCCGCGCCATTGCCCGTCAACACCTGCACGCTGACCGATCCTTCGTAGGGATAGGCCGCGCCTGGCACCACGCGCCCGTTGAAGACCTCCTGCCCGTCCACCAGCACGCGCATAAAGGTCCGCTCGGTGATGATGACGTTCAGGGCCACGTTGATGTTCGGGTTCTGGGTGGGAACCTCGGGCGTGGTGCCGTCGGGCGTAGCGGTCTCGGCCAGCGCAAAGGGCGTGTCCACGGCGGGGATCAGGGTCACTTCCTGCGCCACGGTCGGCAGGGGCGTGCCTGCCAGCGCCTCCGAAATGGACGGCACGGTCGGCAGGGCCACCTGCGTGGCGCGCTGATTGAAGACCTGGATCAGGCCCCAGACCGCCATCACCACCAGCATAACCACGATGCCCAACCCGAAGAACAGGTCGCCCGCCATGAAACTGCGCAGCGAGGGCAGGGTCGAGCGGACCTTGGGCGTGCGTTCGCCGCCCGGCTTTTCAGGGAAACGCTCGCGATGCCTGGCCTGCAAGGCGTCGGCATAGCGCAGCAACAGGGCGTCGGTGTCAAGGTCGAGGAAGGTAGCGTAGGTGGTCAACATGCCGCGCGTCTGCACGGTGGATGGCAATTGGTCAAAATTGCCCTCCTCCAGCGCTTTTGCAAAGACCGCCCGCACGCGTGTGTGACGCTCGATCTCTTCGAGCGTCAGGCTGAGCAGTTCGCGGCGTTTGCGGAGCTGCCCGCCGATCTCGGCAAAGATTTCCTCGGGCGCGACGGCTGGCTCGGTGGGAATGGGGAGCGGCGGAAGGACGTCCACCTGGCCCAAGGTTTCAGTCGGCTGGACCTCATCGACAGGCGCGGGAGACTCTTCCTTCGGGATTGTTTTTCCTACACGAAAGTTGAAAATGGACTTGATTGCGCCGCCGACTCGCGTCAACAGGCTGGGCTCGGCCCCCACAATTTGGACCTCGGCCTGCTCCCCCGCCTTAGGCGGAATCTCCGCCTCGGGCTGGGACTCAACGACCGTCGGCTCGGGCGGAGTCAACTCCGCGGGAGATTCGACGAGCGATTCGGCTGGCTCGGATTCAGGCTTTTTTTTTCGGCGTACGCTGGTGGCGGGTTCCTGCACGGCAGGCACCTCCCCCACCTTCTTCGTGGAGCGGCGCTTGCGCGTAGGCGGTTCGGACACGGCAGGCACATCCTCGACCTTTTTCTTGCGTCCGCGCGGTTTGGAGGGCGGCTCAAGGATGGCGGGCGTGTCTTCTTCCACGGCGGCGGGCAGGTCGACGGTCGGCGGCTCGGGCTGAGACTCAACCGCGATAACGGGAACCACCTCGGGAATGGTAGGTGGTTCCGCGGAAATCGGCTCGGGCGTGGGTTCGGGCTTGCGGGCACGGTCCAGCCAGGAACGCCAGAAGGGACGTTTGGCAGGCTCCTCGGCGGCAGGCGGATTGGCGCCCGCTTCGGGCGCGGGCGGAGCCAGATCCACCTGGGGCAGCGGTCCACTGACAGGCTCGGCGGGCTGGGCCGCCTGCAATTCGGTCAGGATGGCTTGCAGGTCCAGGTTCAGAAAATCGGCGTAGTTGCGCAAAAATCCGCGCGCCTGCGCCGCCGACGGCATCACGGAATAATCATCCGCCTCCAGCGCCTGGAGGTAGTGCGGACGGATGCGCGTGGCCTCGGCCGCCTGCTCAATGGAGAGGCGGCGGTCCTGGCGGGCAAATTTGAGTCGCTGGCCGATGGATTCTGGCATGGAGTGTGGGGTAATAAAACATCACCGGTTCCCCCGCGTTGGGCTGAACCGGTGATGTGGACGCGCTGGAGGTTAGGCCTCTGCGGCTTCGGTGGACTCGGCGGCAGGTTCAGCGGGGGCGGCTTCTTCGGCCTTCTTGCCCTTGCGCTTGGATTTATCCTCGGCGGGAGTGCCGTCGGCCGATTCGCCCTCACGGTGAACGATAATCTTGATCTCGGGCATCAGGTCCATCGTCAGGCGGACGTGGGCAGAGAACTCACCCAGTTCGCGGATGGGCTGCATGTCCATCTGCTGGCGCTTGACCTCGAAGCGGACCTTCTCCTGGAGAGCGGTGGCCACGTCGGCGGTGGTGATGGAACCGTACAGTTTGCCGGTCTCGCCAGCCTTGGCGGCAAAGGTCAGCACCACCCCGTTGATCTGGTCAGCCAGACCTTTGAGTTCGCTGTTGAGTTCGGTGCGGCGGATCTCGGCCTGGGCCTTGATGCGCTCGGCCTGCTTCATGGCGCCGGGGGTGGCCAGCACGGCCAGGCCCTGCGGGAGCAGGAAGTTACGGCCGAAACCGTCGGCCACTTTCTTGACCTCGCCGGCGCGGCCCAGTTTGTACACATCCTTGACAAGCAATACTTTCATGGGATTTAAGCCCTTTCGAAATGGATTTTGTGGGCGAAGGGTACTACGCCCGGGGGCGAATTGTACCACACCGGATTGTCGTGTGGGAAAGGTAGCGAAAAAGCTACTCTTATGCTATCCTAGTGCCATTGTGAAATGAGGCAAAGATCCTTCTTTACACTTAGCGTCCTGGCCGCCGGGATCTTATGGCTGGCGGGAGAAAGTATTCTCCTGATCCCGTCACGGACGCAAGCCCTCCTGGAAAGCCTTTCAGCCCTCCCGGTTACCTTCCTCGGAGTGCTTTTTATTTTATCGGCGCTGGCCAATGTCTTGGCGTTCTTCATCCCTGCCCGCCCGCGTCCGCGCGTAACATTGCTGGCGATGAGTACCGCCATGTTGAGCCTGCTCACCTGGCTATACCTGCGGGCGGGACTATACGTCGAGACCTTGCTGCTTTCGGCTGTGGTAGCCGCCCATCTGATGATCCTGGCCTATCGTGGGGAAAGTGGTCAATTCGAGAAGAAAGCCATGGTCGGCTCGATCCTGGTGGCCAATGGAGCCATCGGCATCCTGCTTTTCATGAATCAGGCCGTCCCCAGCAACCCGGTCTACGAAGCCTATGAGTCGTTTCGAATATTCCTGGCCTGGACCTTCCTTGGGTCCTCGCTGCTGGCGGGGTTGACCTCTTTCCAGCCCAATCCACGCGCAAGTGGATTTTTCGAAAAATCGCTGACCATCCCGTGGATGTTGTGGATCCTGATTTTCGCCAGCATCCCCAGCATCCCGTGCGTACTGCCCCCCCTCATGCTGATTGTCATCCTGCTGGCAGGACCCTCCGTCCCGTGGGTCGACTTCATCCTCCCCGAGGATGATATGCTGGGACGACGTCTGATCCTGCTCGCCAGCATTGTGATGTGTATTGCCATCGGCTTCGTCGCCATCCTGCTGGACGTGGTAGACCATTCGCTCCATTCAGTGGGAGTCGATCCGAGCAGGCTGCTCATCCGTGAGGCCAGTTTCGTGCTGTTCAACCTGGCTACCTTCCTGGTGGGCTACGGGGTGACCATCGTATCCATGACCATCAATGGCTTGATGCGCGAATCCGAGTCGAGCACGGCACCCGTGGTAAAGGATACTTCCTGGAGCCGACGTGTGGCCCGCTATCTCAAGCCCTTCTCGCTGACGCGCGAAGGGCTCCACGCGCGGCTGGAAGCTCAAGCCGACCAGATCAATGCCCTGTCCCGTCAAGTAGCGGCCGAGAGACACCGCGCCGAACAATTGAACCTGTTGGTCGAACTGAGCCAGCAATTGGAAGCCCAACTCGACCAGCCCGTGGCGGCACAGTTAACTATCAACACCCTCGAACGGGCCGTCCCCAGCAGTTTCATCTGCCTGTATTTGCATGAGCCCGAACGGCGCGAGTATGTGGTGCTCGCCACTGCCGGGCGGATGATGCATCGCATCCCGGCTGGCTATCGTCAAAACATCACCCAGGGGGTGCTCGGGCGCGCCACCCGCACCCGCAAAACCCAGGTAGTCAGCGACACCAGTCTCGATTCCGATTATCTGCACACGGGCGAAACTTTCGCCCGATCCTGCATCATCGTTCCGCTCATTTACACGGGTCACATCAAAGGCATGATCGAGATCGAAAACGATCAGCCCAATGCCTTCTCCAGCGGAGACGTGGCCCTGGCCGAGACCATGTGCATGGAACTGGTCCGCGCGTGGGAGCGCTCCAGCTATCACCATCGCTTGATGGAATTGATCCAGGCGGGCATTTCTCTCTCCACGATGGTGGACCCCGAGGCCACCGTGCAGGAGATCGCCACCATCGCGCGTCAAACCCTGGAGGCGCGCTTCACGTACGTATCCTTGTTGTTCGACCGCGAAGGCAACCTGACCCAGAAAGCGTACTCGGGCCAGGCGCCGCGTTTGCTCGAATCGCTGGAGAACGACCCCAGCCGCGACTCCCTCCTGCGGGCCAGCATCAACGCCATGCAACCCTTCCGTGTGCGCGACATCCGCAAGTATTCGAGTAAGTCGCGCATCGACCTCGACCACAATGGATTGCGCAGTCTGCTGGTGGTGCCCATCCGCCTGCATCGTCTGAACATCGGCTCGATCCTGGCCTTCGGCAAACATGGCGAAGTCTTCTTTACCGAGAACGACGAGGCCCTGGCCAACCTGCTGGCATCGGAAGCCGCTGCGGCCATCGAAAGCGTGTGGCTGCAACAGGAACTGCGCGCCACCCTGCGCACCACCCGTTTGCTCTATGAGTTGAGCTATCAAATCATCCAGGCCGAGGAACTGAGCGACGCGGCGCGCCACATTGCGGAGATGGCCCACCGTCTGGCTGAAGCGGCGGTCACGGGCATCGTGTTGTTCCGCCCCGACCGACAGGTGGAAGCCGAACTCGAAGTAGACTCGAATGGGGTGCGCACCAATCCCGACCATCCCATGGACATGATCGAAAAGGTCATGAAAACGGGACGGGTCATCTACCAGTCCATCGATCAGAACTTCTCGCGCGTGTGCCTCCCCATCCAGACGCCGAGACGCAAATATGGCGTGCTCTGGCTGACGGTCCACGAAACGCGCGGATATAAATCGGGCAGCCCCGCCGACTTGCAGACCCTCGCCAACCAGGCCGCCCTCGCGCTGGAACGCGCCATCCTACTGGTCGAGTCGCGGCGGCAGGCCCAGGAGATCGAGGCGGCCTACCGTGAATTGGAACTGGCCTACGACCGCACGCTGGCCGCGCTCATGTCCGCGCTGGATGCCCGCGACCGCGAGACCGAGGGTCATAGTTCACGCGTCAGCCAATTGGCAGTGCGGCTGGGAGAGTCCATTGGTCTGCCCGCTGCACAGTTGAAAGCCCTGGAACGCGGTTCGCTTCTGCACGACATCGGCAAGATCGGCAGCAGCGACACCATCCTGCACAAGCCGGGTCCATTGAACGAGACCGAGTGGGCCAGTATGCGCCTGCATCCCGATATCGGCGCGCGCATCGTCGAGGGGATTCCCTTCTTGCAGGAAACCCTGCCCGTCATCCGCTATCACCAGGAACGCTGGAACGGCAGCGGTTATCCGATTGGTCTGAAGGGCGGCGACATCCCGATCCTGGCGCGCGTCTTTGCCGTGGTGGACGCCTTCGACGCCCTGACGAGCAACCGTCCCTACCGCCAGAAGATTTCCACGACAGAAGCCATTGCCTACCTCAAGGAAGAGGCAAGCATCCTCTTCGACCCCGACATCGTAACCGCCTTCGAGAAATTGGTACTGGAGGGGGGAGCAGACTTCCTCCATGACCAATAGAATTCTCAAAGAACGTCTGGACGCGCTGGGTTTCACTCCGCAGGAACAACTGGTCCCCGTCATTCCCTCTGGCCTGGCCAGCATCTTCCTGCTGATCGTCATGCTGTTTACGGGATTGAGCCTTAAGTTAGGGGATATCAACCATCTCGCCCTGATCTGTTATTCGGTCAGCAACATCCTATTCCTGACCCACTTTCACTTCATTCTGCTTCCATCCCCGCAACTGCGCCCCACCCATGTGTGGACCTTTGCAATCGTCCAGGTGGCGGGCTCGGCGCTGATCGTCGGCTTCCTGCCCAAAGGCATGGATAACTACATCGGCGGACTGATGATTCTGTTATGCATTACCGCCTCCATCATCGCCGACCGAAAACCCGCCAGACTCATCCTGAGCGGGATGACACTTGTCCTAGTGTTTCACAATCTACAACTCCTCGCGACATTCGACAACTGGGCACCGCTATTGGGGGCAACGCTGGTGGCGGCCGTCGCGAACGAGGCCATTCATCAGTTCAAGACTCTCGCCACCCGCAACATCACCCGCCTTCGCATCGTCAACGACTTCAGCCGCAAGATCTCATCCTCGCTCGAAACGGAGCAGGTGCTCAACTTGTTGAGCGCCGCCATCCCCAATGCCCTCTCCGCCGATAGTTACTTCTTCGGGCTGGCGGAGGGGAACGAGATCCGTCTGAGCCTGCTCTATGATGATGGGGAGTATTACGACAACGTGCGGACCTCGATGGACGGCACGCTCTCGGGCTGGGTCATCCGCAATAAGAAGGAATTGTTCCTGACCGACCTGCGCCACAACATCGACCTGACGGGCGTGGATCTGGTCATCGTCGGCAATGGAAGGACCAGCCTCTCGTGGATGGGCGTCCCCATCGACGGCGTCCATGTGCAGGGTGTGATGGCATTCGCCTCCTATCGCCCCAACGCTTTCAACTATAGCGACCTGGAATTGATGCGCAACCTGGCCATGCACGCCGCCCTCGCGCTGGATAACACCTTCCACCACGCCGAAGTGGAAAAGCAATCCCAACTCGATAGCCTGACGAGCGTGTACAACCACGGATATTTCCTGAATCTATTGAAGAAATTCACCGAAGAAGCACGCTTCAAAAGACGTCCCCTCAGCCTGATCATGCTCGACGTGGATTATTTCAAGCAATACAACGATACCTATGGTCACCTGGCGGGTGACGAGATTCTGACTGCGCTGTGCAAGACGATCCGCCGTCACATCAAACACACGGACATCGTCGGGCGCTGGGGCGGCGAAGAATTCGTCATCGCGCTGCCAGGCGCGAGCGGGAAACAGGCCCAGCGGGTGGCGCAGCGCATCCACGAGAGCATGGCTACGCTCAAGATCAAATCCATGCGGAAGAGTATCGCCGCTCCCACCCTCAGCCAGGGCATCGCCCAATTCCCAGACGAAGCCGACGAGACCATGAAACTGGTGGACCTGGCAGATCGCCGCCTGTACATCGCCAAGGATCGCGGCCGCAATCAGATCGAGCCTGCCGCCAGTCATTGGGACAAATTGATCTCCTGACTTCTCGAATCAAAAAACCGCTGCTCTTCAGAGCAGCGGTTTTTATTTATGCCTTCAGCACATCTGCAAAGGCCTGCACCGTACGGTCCACGGCCGCGTCGTCGATCCAATAATGCGTCACCAGGCGGAAGCGGGTATAGGTCTCGGGACCAACCAGGATGCCGCGGTCCTTGAGCTGATACATGATCTGCTCGGCGTTCAGCGGGGCATCCTTCGTCAGGTCGAAGTACACCATGTTGGTGTAGGGCGAACCTTTGTCGATGACGATACCCTTGACCTGGCTCAGACCCTCGGCCAGCTTCCGCGCCCGGGCGTGATCCTCGTCCAGACGCTCGATCATCGACTCGAGCGAGATAATCCCCGCCGCCGCGACAATTCCCACCTGACGCATCCCGCCACCCAGCATCTTGCGCAGATGCCGCGCCCGCTTGATGAACTTCGCCGACCCCACCAGCATGGACCCGATGGGCGCAACCAACCCCTTGCTCAGGCAGAACATGACCGAGTCCGCGGGAGCGGCTAATTCCTTCGCCGAGACATTCTGCGCCACCGCCGCATTGAACAGGCGCGCCCCGTCAATGTGCAGCGCCAGATTATTGGCATGCGCCAACTCGCCCACCTGACGGGTGTACTCCGCCGTCAGCGGGACTCCGCCGCAGATGTTCTGTGTGTTCTCGATACAGACCAGGCGTGTGATGGTGTGATGCACATCCTCGCCCTGAATCGAGGCGCGGATATCATCCAGGGCCAGCGTGCCGTCGGCTTGATTGTGGACCGGGTGCGGGTGAATCCCACCCAGCGCCGACATCCCGCCCGCCTCGTTGGCATAGATATGCGACTGGTCGCCGACGATAACCTCATCCCCGCGCTGACAGTGAGTCAGCAGCGCCAGCAGATTGCCCATCGTCCCCGAGGGAACGAAGAGTGCGGCTTCCTTGCCGAGCAAGGCTGCCGCCATCTCCTGTAATTTGTTGACGGTGGGATCGTCCTCGTACACGTCGTCCCCCACCGGTGCCTTGGACATGGCCTCGCGCATCTCAGGCGTGGGCTGGGTGACGGTATCCGAACGCAGGTCGATGATTTCCATAAGATTCCTTTCCATTCAAAAACGCAAAGGCGCGGTTACTTGTTGCGCAACTCCGCCAGCACCTCTTCCAAATCCTCGGGCAACGGCGCCTCGAACTGACGGGGTTTCTTCTCGCCAGGCAAGGTGATCTTCAGACGGGCCGCGTGCAAAAAATGACGGTCCAACTGCACAGACTGGCTCTTGCGGCCATACACCTTGTCGCCCACGATGGGACATTCCAGGAAGGCGCAATGTAGGCGGATCTGATGTGTGCGCCCCGTCAGCGGATGGAACTCCAGCAACGTGTGCGCCTTGAACGATTCAAGCGTCTTATATTCGCTGACAGCCTCACGTCCCTTACCAGGCGGCAGGATGGCCATCTTCTTGCGATGACTCGGGTCGCGGCCGATGGCGGCCTCCACGCGGCCTGTCGGTGTGGGTGGAGCGCCATCCACCAGGGCCAGATAGACCTTCTCCACCTTGCGCAGGCGGAACTGGTCTTGCAGCCAGTGATGGGCGGCGTCGTTCTTGGCCATTACGATCAGGCCCGAGGTTTCCTTGTCGAGGCGATGGACCACGCCCGGGCGTTCTTCGCCGCTGATCTCGCCGAACTCGGGATCGTATCCCAGCACGGCATTGACCAGCGTGCCCGAACTGTGTCCCGCCGCGGGATGGACCACCATCCCTGCGGGTTTGTTGACCACCAGCAGGTCATCGTTTTCGAAGACAATATCGAGCGGAATTTCCTCGGCGATCAACCCCGTCGGCTCGGGCGGCGGGATGCGCACCTCCACCTCGGTCCCCACCTCGATCATCTGCCCCGATTTCTTCGCAGGGACGCCGTTCACACGCACGAAGCCGTCGGCGATCAGCCCCTGCAGGCGCGCGCGCGAAAAATCGGGCAGGCAGCCGACCAGGAACTTGTCGAGCCGCTCGGCCGCGTCCTTCTCGAACCGAAAGACCAATACCTGGTCACTCACGGGGTTCACTTACCTGTTCTTCCGCAGGTTGGGTATCCGCCTGCGGTTCGGTCTTCTTCTCTTGGCGTTCCTTCCACCATACGCCGAGCAACAGCACCACCACCCCCATCGTGATACTCGAATCGGCTACGTTGAACACGGGGAAATTCATCACTGAAATAAAGTCCGTCACCTTGCCGCCCAGGGTCAGGCGGTCAATCAGGTTGCCGAGCGCGCCCGCCAACTGCATCCCCATCGCCAGGCGCAGCGGCCAGTCGTCTTCCTCCACGCGCGGGAAATAATAAATGATGGCGATCACCACGATCACAGCCAGGATCGCGAACACACCGCCGCCCTGCTGGAACATGCCGAAGGCCGCGCCGCTGTTATACCAATGCACGATGCGTGCATACGGCATCAGCCATTCCATGCCCGCAGGCAGCCACGCGCCGGTAAAGGGGATGTTCGTGCGCACCAGCCACTTGGTCCACTGGTCGAGCGAGACGATCACCGTCACCACCAGCGCCAGGATCAAATAATCTTTCGTCAATCTCTTCAAAATTCACCTCAACTTGGAAATCGCCCGCCTATTGTACTCTACTCGGTTACGAACACACGCGGCACGCGCGCGCTGATATTGGTCAACGGCTCGTAATTGTCGGTGCCCGCCCACACCGCGACGCCGTCAGCCGAGAGGCCTTGCCCCAGCAGGGTGCCCTCGTCACCGACTTGCACGTCATCCTCGCCCACATCGACCATGAACTGGTCCATGCAGATGCGCCCGACCTGTGGATAGCTCTTCCCGCCGATGACGACCCGCGCCCGGTTGGTCATGTTGCGGAAGTAGCCATCGTCATAACCGCACGGGATGGTGACAATGCGGGTCGGAGCCTCAGCCTGCCACAACGACCCATAACTCACCGGCCGCCCGGGCGGCGTGATCTTGGAATAGACCACCCGCGAGTGCCAGGTCAACGCGGGTTTGACCTTCACCGTGCGCTGGACATCCTCGCCAGGATAGTAACCGTATAACATAATGCCGGGCCGCACCATGTCGAGGTGACCCTCGGGCAATTGCAGGATGCCGCCCGAGTTGCACAGGTGACGCAAGGCAGGCATGGGCGCGCCCAGTTTGTCGTACAGCGCCAGCACACCCTGGAAGCGCTCCAGTTGCAGGCGCGCGTGGACCAGATCAGGCATTTCAGAATTCGCCAGGTGGGTATAGATGCCTTCCACCTCGACGTGCCTACACGCAAGCGATTCCTCGATGAAAGGCTTCGCGTCCGTGTCGCGCACGCCCACGCGTTCCATGCCCGTGTCGATCTTCAGGTGGGCGCGCAGACGCCTCCCTGTGGATTCGGCCAATTGCTCGGCAGCCCGCAACAGGTCCACAGAAGAGGCGGTCAGGGTCAGGTCATGTTCGAGGAAGGCTGGCAATTGCTCGGCCAGAGTCCCGCCCATCACCAGGATCGGCTTCTGGATGCCCAGCCTGCGTAGGTAAATGCCCTCCTCCACTAGGGCAACGCCGAGATAATCAGCAAAAGGTTCGAGGAAAGGCCCGACGCCGTCCACGCCGTGGCCGTAGGCGTTGGCCTTGACCACCGCCAGCACTTTGGCGGGCGCGACGTGTGCGCGGATGGCTTCAAGGTTGCGCTGAAGCTGACTCAGGTTGACTTTGACGTAGGTGGGGCGCATGGTCACTCGGGGCGATACCAGTGATACTCGACGTCGGGTTCGTTCTCGGGCGCGGGGCTGGTGCCGAACTTCTTGGCGATGAAACCGTTTTTCTCGTAGAAAGCGCGCGCCATCGAATTGGCAACGTGCGTGTACAGCCACAAATGATCGTGCGATAGGTCGCGGGCGTGCTCAAGCATGAACTGTCCGATACCCTGGCGATGATAATCGGGGGCGACGTAGAGATAATCGATGAAGTCGTTCTTGATACCCATGAAGGCCACGATGACGCCATCTCTCTCGACCACCCATAGATCGCAGGCCGCGACGATGTGTTCGGCGAAATGGGCCTGGTCGGTTTTGAAGCTGTACCCCATGCGCGCGGTCAGTTCGGGCACGGCGGCCTCGCGAGCGCGGCGCCACAGGCGTGTAACAGGCTCGAAGTCGTCGGCGCGGTAAAAGCGGATATGTAAGGTCATGTCTCTCCTTAACAAGTGGGGCTATTTTACTGTGCGTTGAGACTTCGCGCCATGCGGCCGTGGCGACCAAAACCCGTTTGCAGTCCGGGCGGCGCTGCGCTATAATCAGAAATAAGTAAGGAGACTCTTATGGCTGAAAAAACGTCCCGCACCCGCAAGTCGCACGAAGAACAAATTCCGTCCGAAGCGCGTGAGCACATGCGCGCAGCCCGTGAAGAGATGCGCAAGAGTTTCGAAACGATCCTGCCGCCAGGCTTCAAGGAGCATCGCCGCGCCGCCCGCAAGGAGATGCTGCTGGCCTTCCGCAGCATGATCGACGCCGCGCTCGAACACGTGGAAGAAAAGAAGACTGCATAGAAGACCACCGCCCCGTCAGTTTGACGGGGCGGTTTGCTTTTAATTTCGTGTTGAACGGAGTCGAGACACATATACATTCATCATCGCACCCTTCGACTACGCCGCGCTAAGAACACGCGGCTCCGCTCAGGGCGAAGGATTTACAAAATCCTTCTGCGACGGATGAAGAAGAGGGTATAGACCAATGCCAGGCCAGACGCGCCCATCAGGACGTAGGCCAGCGTCTCGTTCGACGGCAGGACGATGGCTCCCGCCAGCAGCAAGCCAACGAAGGTCAACACGCCTGTCAAGCGGTTGACCGCCTGCTCGACGAACGCAATCTGACGGTTGACCAGTGGCATCTGCACGTTCAGCTCGCCACGCTCGACCAGGGTCAGCACACGGTCAGTCCGCCCAGGCAGGGCCAGCAGTAGCTTGAACAGATTCCCCGCCTCGTCGAGGACGGTGTCGAAGATCGAGCCGCCTTCCTTTTCATCCGAGACCAGCTTGCCCGCGTAGGGTCCGATTTGCGCCCACAGGTTGAAGTCGGGATTGAGGCCCGTGCACATGCCCGATAGAATCGCAACCGTCCGCCCGAGTAACAACAAGTTCTCGGGCAACTGGAAGGGCATGTTGTACATCAGTTCGCGGAATTGCATGGCGAACTGCATCATCTCAGCATGGTTGACCGAGCGCAGTTCGCTCATGCTCATGCCCCAGAAGCGGTCGAAGAGTTGAGCCTCGGCACGCTCGATCAAGTTCAGGTCGGCGGTGGGCAACAAGACGTTAAGCAGTTTGTAGGCTTTGACCGTACGAGTCGCGTCACGCGTGCCGACGGCGATGATCAACTCGCGCAGGCCTTCGCGCACCCCGTCGGGCATGCGGCCGACCATGCCGAAGTCCACGAAGGTCAGTTTCCAACGGACCTGGCCGTCCGCGTCCTTTTCCAGCGGGGTGACAAACAGGTTGCCAGGATGCGGGTCGGCGTGGAAGAAGCCATCTTCGAAGATCTGCTTGAGGTAAGTTTCCAACAGGCGGACGGCTACCTCGTCGCGGTCGATGCCCGCGGCGGTGATGGAGTCATAGTCGGTGATCTTGATGGCGAAGACGTCTTCGAGTGTGAGCACCCGTCCCGTGCAGTGACTCCACACCACGCGCGGCACATGGACGTTCTCGTCATCCTGGAAGTTGGCGGCGAAGGTCTCGGCGTTGCGGCCCTCGGCCAGATAGTCGATCTCCTCGCGGACGGTGGCGGCAAATTCCTCGATCAGGGCGCGCACGTCGGCGCGGTCACGGATGGGACGATACTTCTCCAGCCAGCCGCCGACCCGCCGCAAGGCGGAGAGGTCCACTTCCACCAACTGCTCGATGTGCGGACGCTGGATCTTGACCACGACCTTCTCGAAGCCTGCCTTCTCGGCATCCTGCGGAAGCAAGCGCGCGCGATGGACTTGCCCGAGGGAGGCGGCCGCCAGGGGCGTTTCGTCGAAGGCGGCAAACTTCAGGTCCAGGCGGGACCCAAGCTCGGATTCCGCTTTGGCGCGGATGGCGGCGAAATCCTCCGCGGGGACCTCATCCTGCAAGCCCGCCAGTTCTTCGGTGATCTCAGGCGGCAGGACATCCAGCCGCGAGGAAAGGAACTGTCCCACCTTGATCATCACACCGCCCATGCGGATGGCCAGCGCGCGGAAACGAACCGCGATGTCGGTCATGCGCTTCGAGCGGGTGCGGCGGGTGAGGCCGCTCAGAAAGATGCGCGGCAGGAGGAGTTCCCAAAAGATGAAGCCCAGGGTGACCCAGGCGAAGAAGGCGACGATGCGCCAATAGCGGGCGCGCAGCAAAGACGGTTTCATAAGCCTCCACGACTTCGGGTCGATTGTAATCTCAAATCGCGGCCCCGGAATCAAGAAGCCTGGCCGCTGGGCCAGGCTTGGATCCGACGCGAATTCAATTTATTTGACGATCTTGAAATTGAAATCGACGGTACCCAATTTCCTCTGCAAGGAAATCCACAGCGGCAGGAGCATCTCCATGCCGCGCGCGTTGGAAATATCGCCCAGGTCGATGACCGACTTCCAGCCGAACCAGTCGGTCAGAATCTCGGTGACGGTGTTCTTGGCGAGGTCGTCGTTGCCGCAGATGAACACGTCGTGCGGCTCGCGAAGGCGGTCGGGATGCACCATCACGTCCACGTTCATGGTGTTGAGCGCCTTGACCACCCGCAGCAGCGGATGCATGCGCTGGATCTGCTCGGCCAGCGAGTCGGTGTTACTGACGGTCAGCGTGGGCGGCATGCCGCGCGAGAAGTCGAGCGGATTGGCAACATCGATCAGCACTTTGTTGTTGAGGTCGGCCGCGCTCGGGAATTCGAGCGCCGAAAGCGAGCCCATGCCCGAGGTACAGTTGAAGAGGATCTCGCCGAACCTGGCGGCCTCGGCGAAGGTCCCATGCGAGGCCTGGCTGCCATTCACATGGACCCAGGCGCGGCCCTTTTCGTTGTTGGACAGGCGCGAGCCAAGCATCACATGATGTCCAAGATCGATCAGGCGCGTGCCGATGGTCTGACCAACCATTCCAGTTCCCAAAATACCGATATTCATTTTTTTCCTTTCCCCGCCGAGGATTGCTTGCGGCGGATGAACCTATCTATCGACGGGACAACGACGGTTAAATCTTACCAGCCACGTAATCGAGCACGTCGATCTTGGTCAGGATGCCGATCGGTTTGGCGTTCTCGGCCACGATCAGGGCGTAGCCCGCC
Organism: uncultured Anaerolineales bacterium; assembly: GCA_937928015.1. Taxonomy (GTDB): domain Bacteria; phylum Chloroflexota; class Anaerolineae; order Anaerolineales; family Villigracilaceae; genus JACPVF01. The sequence goes on from CALFXA010000113.1 coordinate 15,999, forward strand.
GTCAGCGAGGGCATAGCCTCCTCCAGCGGCGTCTCGGGCGGGAAGACCGCGCCCGCGTTCTGCACCAGACCGTCGATGGTCTCATCGTTGGTGTGCTCATGCTTTTCGAGCATGTGATTGAGCAGGTCCACTTCCTCGATCAGACCCGCCAGCGCCCCATCCGCGCCGACGACGGGCATCTGCGAGATGCCGTGCTGGTGCATGACCGACACCACCTTGCGGATCGAGTCGCCCAGCGCGGCGGTGAACATGGACTTGTTCGGCTTGGCGATCAGCAGGTCGCCGAGAGTCGTCTCGCCGAACTCGGTGGTCAGGAAACCGAACTCGCGCATCCACTTGTCGTCGTAAAACTTGGAGAGATAACGCGAACCCGAGTCGGGCAGAATCACCACAGGGATGCGGTCGGCCGTCAGCCTGCGGCAATATTTGATGGCACCCGCGATGGCCGAACCCGACGACCCGCCCGCGAAGATGCCCTCCTGCCGCACCAACTGGCGCGCCCAAAGGAAGGACTCGCGGTCGCCCGCGCGCTCGATCCAGTCCACCACCGAGAGGTCGGTGGCCGAGGGCAGGAAGTCCTCGCCGATGCCTTCCACCTTGTAGGTCTTCGGGTACGCGCCCTGGGGGATTTTGCCTTTATTCTGCCAGATCTCGGTCAGGATCGAGCCTTCGATGTCCACGCCCACAATCTGGATATTGGGATTCTTCGACTTGAGATAGCGTCCCACCCCGCTGATGGTTCCGCCCGTGCCCATGCCGATGATCACATCCGTGACCCGCCCCTGGGTCTGGTCCCAAAGCTCGGGGCCGGTGCTCATCTCGTGCGTCTTCGGGTTGTCGGGGTTGTGATACTGGTTGGCGAGGATGGCGTTGGGCGTCTCGCGCGCAAAGCGCTTGGCCACCTCATAATACGAGCGCGGATCTTCGGGCGCGACCGCCGTGGGCGTGATGACCACCTTGGCCCCGTAGGCGCGCAGCAGCAGAATCTTCTCGTTGCTCATCTTGTCGGGCATGACGAAGATGGTCTTGTAGCCCTTGAGCGCCGCCGCGATGGCCAGGCCCACACCCGTGTTGCCCGAGGTGGCCTCGACCACCGTCCCACCTGGGACCAGTTCCCCGCGCTTCTCGGCCTGCTCGATGATGTTGGCCCCCACGCGGTCCTTGACCGAGCCGCCCGGGTTCATGAATTCCAATTTGGCATACAAGGGCACGGGCAGGTCCCGCCCGATCCGCTCCAGCTTGACGAGCGGCGTATTCCCCATCGCCCCCAGGATGTTGTTGAAGACACGCAATTCCTTCGATTCCAGTAATCCCGACATGTTTTCTCTCCTTTGGTTGAGGGTATTTTACCGCAAGAGAGGGAAGGGACCTGACAGGTTTCACGGGATTCGGGTTGACAAGGTACATCGCGACGCGAGGATGTCTGATTGTCAGTTGTCCTGATGAAACCTGCCAGGTTTTGGAAATTATAGAAAACAAGAGCTACCTGAGCGAGGAGAACGCCACCACACGAAAACCAAAGTGGTACCAAGGGATTGACGGGGGATTGTATTTGCGAGCGGACACACACGCGACGTCCCGATTGTGATGCCATGATCCGCCGCGCAGACCCATGCAATCAGCCTCCTTACTATAGACGTTCGCCTGCCATTCCCAGACATTGCCAGCCATATCCAACACTCCAAATGGACTTCTCCCAAGTGGATAAGCATTGACAAGCGTCGTATGCCAAATTCCACTATCGCTAATATTGGCACGCCGTAGAATTTCTTTTAAAGAGGTCGTGGTCTTTCCAGCCTCATCCCAGGGGTAACGCCTGTCTGGTTTTTCACCGCCCGCTGCAATAGTCCACTCAGTTTCCAAGGGAAGACGAATCGCTTGCGGTTTCAAGGCGGGGTTAACCCTGACCTCTGGTTGTCGTTCCCAATTCTGACACAACCATTCGGCATACGCGCAGGCTTCATACCATGAGACTCCCACGATAGGGTTGTTGGGATTAGATTTTCCAAATTCCCCAACATCCCAATAACGCGGCAATAATACTTTAGAATTTGCCTTCTTCAATTCCTCACGCAGCCAATCTATGCCTGACCTACCCCAATCCCCCATCGGTTGACAGTCCTCGTCAAATTTTGGAAATTCCAGCCAATAAATAGGATTGGCAAAATCAGGCGCATTCAAGAAACGCTCGTATTGCGCGTTAGTGACGGGATATTTGCCGATCCAAAAGGGATAATTCACTTTCGAGCTCGGCTGCGGCGGAATTTCGATGAAGCGATACAAGTCCAGGCTGTCGTCGGCAACAGGTTTCGGAGTTTGGGGAACGACTTCCTTTGGGGTGATTTCGATCTTCAGGACCTCGGCGCGCAGTTGTAAAGATTTGATCAACCGCTCGTGCGCGCCAGGCTCGTAATAATTTACCCACTGGTATTTCTTCAACTTTTCGAAAGAAGGCGTGCAGTCATCGAACTTGACAGGGATGATGTAGATCGCGCCTTCGGGCTTTTCGTCGGCCGCATCCAGCGCGCGGCGGATTTCCTTGTTGAGGTAGCCCGATTTGGTCACCGAGGTCTGCGACATGCAGATTAGGATAGCGTCCGAGTCACGCAGGGTCTTGTAAATTTCCAGGTCGAAGTCCTGTCCGGGCAGCAGGTCTTCCGTGTCCATCCAGGGCTGGATCCACGGCTCGGCAGCGAGTTTTTTGTATAACTCGCGGGTGGCGGGTCGATCTTCGGTGGCGTGACACAGGAAGACGCGCAATTTTCGATTCATGACATTTTCCCGCAGAACGATGATATGAAAAGATTATAACAAAATCTCCCACCACGGCTGATGGGAGATTCTTTGTCTTTCCACTTTCTACTTTCCACAAACACGAGATTGCTTCGGGCGGAAGAACGCCGCCCTCGCAATGACGGTTAGTAAATAGGCAGTGTCGTGTCCACTTCCCTGGCCCAGGCGTTGATTCCGCCTTTCAGGTTCCTGACCTTCTTGAAGCCCGCGCTGACCAGTAGTTCGAGGGCGCGCGCCGAGCGGGTGCCTGCCTTGCAGAAGACGACCATCTCACGGGCCGAGTCCAGTTCGGAGAGGCGCGAGGCGAGTTGTCCCAGCGGGATGTTGAGAGCGTGGGGTAACGCGGAAATCTGCAACTCGTGAGGTTCGCGCACGTCGAGCAGGAGCAGGTCCGCGCTGAGCGAAGTCGAAGCGCCCGAGTTGAGGCGGGAAGCCAGTTCTGAAGCCTCGATGTCCCAATCCGCGCCCGCCGAGCCGTCCTCGTGGTCGTGGCCTGGGACGCCGCAGAATTCCTCGTAGTCGATCAACTCGTGGATGTCGGCGCTCGGTCCGCACACGCGGCATTTCGGATTTTTCTTGAGTGTGACGAAATCAAAGGACATGTCAAGCGCGTTGTAGAGCAACAGCTTGCCGATCAGCGGATCGCCCATCCCGAGCAGGAGTTTGAGCGCCTCGGTGGCCTGCAGCGTGCCGACCGTGCCAGGCAGGACGCCCAGCACCCCGCCCTCCGCGCACGAGGGGACCAACCCAGGCGGCGGCGGCTCGGGGAACAGGCAGCGGTAGCACGGTCCGCGGCGGGCATCGAAGACACTGACCTGCCCGTCGAAACGGAAGATTGAGCCGTACACGTTGGGTTTGCCGAGGAAGACGGCCACGTCGTTGGAAAGGTAACGCGTCGGGAAGTTGTCGGTGCCGTCGATCAGCACGTCGTAATCCTTGGCAATGCGCATGGCATTCTCGGACGTGAACGGCTCGTTGTAGACGTCCACCTGGATGTCCGAGTTGAGGTCGAGCATCTTCGCGCGCGCACTCTCGACCTTGAGCTGGCCTACCGTGGACGCGCCGTGGATGACCTGCCGCTGCAGGTTGGTCTGATCGACCACGTCATAGTCCACCAGGCCGATGCGGCCCACGCCCGCCGCCGCCAGGTAGAGTGCCACCGGCGAGCCGAGTCCGCCCGTGCCGATGACCAGCACCGACGAGTTCTTCAGTTTTCGCTGCCCGTCCAGACCCACCTCGGGGATGAGCAGGTGGCGCGAGTAGCGCAGAATCTCTTCATGAGAAAGTTCAGGGAGCATTTATCCTCCAGCCGCAGAAGCCATCAGAATCACTTTGTCGCCGTCCGTGAGGGGCGTGTCCATGCCGTTCAGGTCGCGGATGTTCGCGCCGTTGACGAAGATATTGAAATGTCGGCGCAGGTTGCCCTCCGCATCGAACAGATGCGGGCGCAGAACGGGATACCGTGCCAAGATGCCACTCACGAGTTCGGCCATGCTTGCGGCAGGAATGGTGATCTCGTGTTGATTGTCCACGTAATATCTCATCAGGGTGGGAAATCGGACAGTAGGCATACAGATATTTTACCCCTGTACTGGCCCCCCTCTCACCCTCCCCCCAAATTCCAAGAACATGGAATTTGGGGGGAGGGGAAATTGAAAAGTCCCGAAGCAGGGCCTCGGGACTTTGATCTCGTCGAGGGGGAATTACTCTTCCCTTCTGGCTTCCATTTCCTTCTTGTGCGCCTCGATGATCGGGGCGGCGATGTGCGAAGGAACGGTCTCGTAGTGATCGAATTCCATCGTGAAGTAGCCGCGTCCGCCCGTGATAGAGCGGATCTGCGTGGTATAGCGCAGCATTTCGGCCATCGGCACATGCGCGATGACGGTGGTGGTACCGCGCTCGGTCTCGGTGCCCTGCACGCGTCCGCGGCGGGTGTTGAGGTCGCTCATCACGTCGCCCATGTGGGCATCCGGGACGTAAACGTGCACCATCATGATCGGCTCGAACAGCACGGGACCCGCATCCTGTACGGCCAGCTTGAAGGCCTCGCGGCCCGCAATTTCGAAGGCCACCGGCTTCGAGTCGACGGGGTGTTCCTTGCCGTCGTACACGATGACCTTGACGTTGCTCATCGGGTAGCCCGCGAACGCGCCGTGGTCCATGGTGGCCTTGATGCCCTTTTCGATGGGCGGCAGGTACGACTTGGACAGGTTCATGCCGACCAGTTCATCGGTGAACTCGAAATCAGCCTCAGGATAAGGCTCAATGCGCAGATGGACTTCGCCGAACTGACCCGAACCACCTGATTGCTTCTTATGGCGATACTGAGCCGCCGCCTTGCGGGTGATGCCTTCGCGATACGGGACCTTCGGCTCCATGGTCACCAACCCAACCTGGAACTTGGTCTGCGCGCGATGGATGGCCACGTCGATGTGTTGGTCGCCCATGCCCTGCAGGATGGTCTGGCCCGTGGATTTCTCGTTGTGCCAGGAGAGGGTCATGTCCTCTTCGCACAGACGGGTCAGGGTCGGGGTGATCTTGGCAGCATCGGCCTGGGTCTTGGGAGAGACTGCCACCTGATACAGGGCGGCTGGGAACTTCGGAGCAGCAACCGTGAGCGGATGATTCTTGTCGCAGAAGGTGTCGCCCGTGGTGGTGACCGTCAGCTTGGACACGACGCCCAGATCACCCGCATGCAGGGTCTTGACGGCGATGGATTCCTTGCCACGCTGGAGGTGCAGGCCCGAGATGCGCTCATCGGCGGACTTGGTCTGGTTCCAGAAGTGACCTTCAGCCTGGACCGTGCCCGAGTACACGCGGAAGTAGGTCATCTTGCCGACGAACGGGTCGGCGGTCGTCTTCCACACGTAGGCGGCCAGCGGAGCATTGTCTTCGGGCTTGAGGGCCTCTTCGCCGTCCTTACCCTGCGCAGCGCGTTTGGGGGCATTCTTTGGGGAGGGCATCAGGTCGATGATGTCGTTCAGCAATGCGATGGCGCCGATTTCGTGGCCGCCCGCCGCGCAGAACACAGGGACGAACTGCCCCGCATAGACCACATCTTCGAGACCGCGCACCATTTCCTCGTCGGTCAGGGAGCCGTTCTCGAGATATTTTTCCATCAGGGCGTCTTCACCCTCGGCGGCGGCTTCCACCAGCTCGAAGTGAGATTTTTCGGCGGCTTCCTTCAGGTCAGCGGGGATCTCGGCAATGGTCTTGCCGTCGCCCATGTAGGACTTCATGCCAATGATATCGACCACGCCCTTGAAGGCTTGTTTTTGGCCGATGGGCAGGTGCACCTTGAGGGCGCGTTTGCCGTGCAGACGCACGAACTCGTCCACGGCGGCGTAGGTCTTTTCGAAGTCGGCGTTGTCGCGATCCATCTTGTTGATGACGAAGAAGCGCGGCAGGTTGAACTCGTCGGCGTAACGCCAGGCCAGTTCGGTGCCGACCTCGATACCCGAGACGGCATCCACTAAAATAATCGCGCCATCTGCCACACTCAGGGCCGAGATGGTCTCGCCCACGAAATCAGTGTAGCCTGGCGCGTCGATCACGTTGATCTTGTGGTCACGGTGTTCGACCGGGATCACGCTGGAATAGATGGAAAGTTTTCGACGGGTCTCCTCGTCATCATAGTCGGAAACCGTCGTCCCGTCCTCGACCTTGCCGAGGCGGGTGGTCGCCCCCGTCACGTGCAGAAAAGCCTCCGCCAGCATGGTTTTGCCAGCCCCGCCGTGCGAGACAAGCGCAACGTTGCGGAGGAACTCGGTGGTATACTCTTTCATCTGAAAGAACCCTTCCTTATATGGGATAAAACCAGTTGCGTGATTCTAAAAGAAACGCACTGAATTGTCAAAGAGCACTGTCACCTCCTCCGTCACCATTCCCAACATTACATCTGTCATTCACCCTCCCCATGAACGTATTCTTCAACCACTATTCCTTCCTGATCCTCTCGGTGGGATTGATTCTCGTTGCGGGCCTGGTTCTGCTTACGCGCAAGCCGAGATGGAACGATTTCCTGGCATTCGGCGTGATCGCGCTCGGGCTGGTGATGGCGTGGAGCGTCCTGCATCCGCGCCAGACGCCGCTGATGGATGATGCCAAAGAGGTGCAGGCCATGATCGGCGCGGGCACGCCCGTGCTGTTGGAATTCCAGTCGCCTTACTGCATCTCCTGCACGGCCATCCGTCCCACGGTGGACGAACTCGAAGAGGAACTCGGGGATCGCGCCCACGTCATCCGCTTGAACATCCAAGACTCCGTCGGCCGTGAGTTGGCGGGCTACTACGGCTTCGACTTCACGCCCACCTTCATCTTCTTCGACGCCCAGGGGACGGAACTGTGGAGACAAATCGGCGACCTCGACCCGCAGCGCGTGCTCGACGCGGCCCCATGAATTTCCTCCAACGCCTCGGCTTCAACTTTTCCTACTTCGGCAGTCCGCCCTGGGATACGGGCATCAGTCCGCCTGAATTGCTGGACTTCATCGCCAGCCACCCTGCGGGCCGCGCTCTCGACTTGGGCTGTGGCACGGGCACCAACGTCATCACCCTGGCGAAGGCAGGCTGGTCGGTGACAGGCGTGGATTTTGCTTCACGCGCCATCGGCCTGGCCCGCAAGAAGGTCCGCGCGGCCAAGGTGCAGGCCGAACTGCGTGTGGGAGACGTCACCCGCCTGAGTGGAATCGAGGGTCCCTTCGACCTGGCGCTCGACATCGGCTGTTTTCACAATATGGCTGACCATGCTGCTTACTTGCGCGAATTGGACCGCGTCCTCGCGCCGGGCGGCTTCTGGCTGATGTACGGCTTTCTCCAGGCCCCAGGCACGCCCTTCGGCCTGAGCGAAGCGGACCTTGAGTTGGTCTGCCAGCCCCTGACCCTCCTCCACCGCCAGGACGGCGCTGACCGCGGAGCGCGTCCCTCGGCCTGGTTTTTGTATCAGAAAATAAGACCCTAAAGGTTTTGGAAGGAATTTTAGCGGTATGCGCGTTCTCTTTCTATTTTTAGATGGCATCGGGCTGGGGGCGGACGATCCCGAGATCAATCCCCTTTCCCGCGCAAACATGCCCACCCTGCGAGCCCTGCTCGACAGGCGCAGGCTGTTGGCCGATTCCGCGCCTTACGAAAATGACCGCGCCAGCCTGCTCGCACTGGATGCAGGCTTGGGCGTGAAAGGTCCGCCACAATCCGCCACGGGACAGGCCGTGTTGCTGACGGGCCGCAACATCCCCGCCGAGTTGGGCTATCACTACGGCCCCAAACCCAACCCCGAGGTCGCCGCCACGCTGACAGACGGCGGGCTGTTCGGGCGACTGAAGGCGGCGGGCAAAACCTCCGCCCTGCTGAATGCCTATCCGCCGCGTTACTTCGACGGCATCGACTCGGGCAAGCGGCTGTACTCGTCCATTCCGCTGGCGCTCACTAATGCAGGCTTGCCGCTCTTCACCGAAGCGGACTTCTTCGCGGGCCGCGGTCTCTCTGCTGATTTCACGGGCCAGGGCTGGCGCGACATGCTCGGCTATCCCGAAGCATTGGTCATGGACGCAAACGAAGCGGGTCAAAAACTGGCAAAGTTGGCGATGCAATACGACTTCGCCTTCTTCGAATATTGGGCCAGCGATTATGCGGGCCATAAACAGGATATGCCTTGGGCCGTGCATCAAATGGAGACCTTCGATGGCGTGCTGGCGGGTCTGCTTGAAGCCTGGGACTTCGACAACGGCCTGATCCTGCTTACCTCCGATCACGGCAACATGGAAGATCTCTCGGTGCGCAAACACACACACGCGCCCGTGCCCGGGCTGGTCATTGGTCGGTCCGAAGCGCGGAAGAAATTCACCGCAGGCATGAGTGACCTCACGCATGTCGCGCCTGCGGTTTGGCAGGCAATTGTCGGTTAGTAAAAATGAAAGTGGGAAACGAACAGAATATCAGGCAATAAACTGCATGAAGACCTGATTCCCCAGCAGCCGTCCGCGTTTCGTCAACCGCAGACGGTTGTCGCTCCATTCGAGCAAACCTTTGCGGGCCAGGTCTTCGATCTCCCGCCCGAACGCCTCAGTCAACCCACGCCCAAACCTGGACCTGAAATCTGGTTCCGCGATACCTGCTTTGGTCAGGCGCAGGCCCGTCATCATGAACTCGCCCATGTCATCGGTCTCGGTCTGGCGGTGGTGATTGACGGTGGCAGGAGTAAGGGGAAAAGGTAAAGCTAGGAATCGGGAATCGGGGGATTGGGAATCGATAACTCGGTCAATGTAGGTTTTGATACGCAAAGCGTTCGAGTAGCGGTAACCTGCCGCGTATCCGTGCGCGCCTGCGCCAAATGCTAAATATGGAAGCGAACGCCAATATTGCAGATTGTGACGGCAGGCATGGGACGGAATCTCACGGTCCTCGGTCCTCGGTCCACGGTCGATGGCCCAATTCGAGATTTCATATTGAACATATCCGTTGGCCTCGAAATAGTCATCCGCCCACTCGTACATCTCGGCGGCCAGGTCGGGGTCGGGCAAGGGGAGCAATCCACGCGCGGACCAGCGTCCAAAGGGTGTACCGTGTTCGAGGGTCAGTGCATAGGCGGAGATATGCTCGGGGTGCAAGTCCACGACGCGGCGGACGGTGGTCTGCCAGCTTTGCAGAGTCTGTTCAGGCAGGCCGTAGATCAGGTCGAGATTGAGGTTGTCAAAACCCGCCTGGCGCGCGGTGTGGACGGCTTCGATGACGGTGAAAAAATCGTGGATGCGTTCCAACATGCGCAGTTCTTCGGTGTTGGCCGATTGCACCCCGAAGCTGATGCGGCTGATGCCCGCCACGCGGATGGCGTCCAGTTTCTCGGGCGAGATCGTACCTGGGTTGGCCTCGATGCTGACCTCGGCGTCGGCGGTGAGGGAAAAGGCGGCGCGCAGGGCCTTCATAATGGAATCAAATTGAGGCCCGGAAAGCAGGGAGGGGGTCCCGCCGCCGAAGAAGATAGTGTGGGCAGTGGATGGAGAGGTCGCAAATTGGGAATCGGGATTCGGGATTCGGGAGCCGACGTAGTCAATTTCGCGGATCAGGGCATCCACGTAGGCGGGAATCGAATCACCCTGGCCTGCGTAGGTGTTGAAGTCGCAATAGGCGCAGCGGTGTTTGCAAAAGGGGATGTGGAGATACAAACTATAAGGGATCATGGTATGCCCTCACCCTGGCCCTCTCCCATAGGGCGAGGGGACTCAGGATAGTGTGGGAGTTCGATGATAAGCGCGATTGGGCCGAGCATCAAGAGCCAAGTCGAATTTGATAGGAAGATTAACAAAAGCTACAAATGGGATGATTCAGTAGATGGAAATATGCGTTGCAAAGAAAGCCAAATACATATGGCTGGCGGTCAGGATTACTTCAGGGTGGGATTCTGCAAAGGCACGCAGATGCGGCCAATGGGGCCCGAGCACCAGGCGGATCAGCCAGTCTGGCGCAATATTATTTTCAATATCCACACCCGCGTCGGCAACATGAAAGAGCCAGCCAGAGGTGGTCTTGATGGCTACGCCGCATAATCCACGCGAATGGCCAAAGAGCGGAATGAAATACATTTCAGGCTGAAATGGCAGGCGAATGGCATTGAACTCATACCATTTCGAGTCCACACTGTCATAAAGCACGACTTCAGGCTGGTGTGCAAGGTTGCGTGGAATGTATGCGGCGTTCCTCCAATCGAAGCCATGACCTGTAAATGCTTCGTATTCGCGTCGATGTACGTGGATACTGGCGTGTGGAAAATCGGGCAGGCCGCCGCAATGATCGAAGTGCATGTGGGTCAGAACGATATGGCGAATTTCCTCAGGGCGATAGCCGATTGCCCGTATCTGATGAAAAGCCGCTTCCTCGGCGCGAAACGGCATTTCAGTAAGGATCCGAAAGAATTGTGTGAACCAGGTCGGGGTAGAGTAATCGCGCAACCCCAGACCAGTATCCACCAACACAGGGCCTGCATCTGTCTCGACCAGCAGGCAGAGTGTACCCGTCTTCATCGCACCGACACGTGCATTACAGGTGAAACAGTTTAGCAGATGGATCGTCATGCAGATATTTAACCAGAGGCAGACCAGGCTGAACAGGGGAAAATCCTAGCCGCCCGCAGCCCCACATGATAAAATAACTTCATTATTCAAGAGGAGATTCAGCCAATGACTGACCAGAAATCAAAGACATTGTCCCGCCGCGACACCATCAAGGTCCTAGCAGCCGCCGTCGGCGCGGGAGCTTTGGCCAATCTGCCTGGCAAGTGGACCAAGCCCGGCCTGGACTTCGGTGTCCTCCCCGCGCACGCGCAGACTTCGCAGACCGTCCACACCCTGGTAGCGGGTGCGGATGCACAGATCGACAACAACGTGGAACAGCCGCCCATCACCATCAATAGTACGGTGCAAATCACACCGCCCACGCCTGGCATCCTGATGCGCTATTCCATCGTGCTCGATGAGCCTCAGTTTGGGGTGCGTCCAACCGCCATCGATATCCCTGCCGAAAGCACGGGGACCGTCCCCACCAACGATACCGGGTTGGGGACCCTGCCCATCACCTACTCGAACCTGTGGTTCAGTTCCACCATCACCGTCACTTGGAGTTTCGAGAATCCCAGCGACGGCACGGGCACCGACGACCAGGTCTTCAAGACCCCTGAACTCCCCAAGTAACCCAAGGTTACATACAAGACATCGTCCCTATCCCCGTCGAAGGATTCCACATGGAGACCCTCGACGGGGAAACTATTTTGCTCCATCTTGCCCGCAGCCTCGTCATCTCCGAGAGTGAAATCACGGATTAAGATTCTCGTTCCTTTCTCATTTTTATTATCACTTTGGTGAAAAATAGTCTGCTCTAATCCATACTTTGTTCACTTCTGCATGTGATATAATTGCAAAAAAAATTAGGAAACCTTTTTGGGAAAAATAAAATGGATAACAAATCTTCAAAAAATTTGTCGCGTCGTGATGCACTAAAAATACTGGCAGCGGCTGCAGGAGCTGTCACGTTAGCAAATCTTCCTTCAAAGTGGAATACCCCTGAATTAACTGCCGGGGTGTTGCCCGCACATGCGCAAACGTCCATGACTCTTGTTTGCGATCCTCCCTTTTACCTTTACATTCCACCTCAGTATCTCCCCGTTTATGCCTATGGTTATCTTGGAACCACTTTTCCAGGTGTAGGGGCAAATTTTGAGATCGATTACGAATTGTCAGCTTCCAATGGTGTCCATATTATTTCCCCATTGAATGGAATAGCCATAACTGATGCATCGGGTTATGCAAGGACGCCTTTGACTGAGGTAACGGTATTTACCGTTCCAAGCACTTTAACTTGTACATTTAGTACAGGCGGACTATCATGTTCAGCTGTTGTTGAATTCTTAGATATATCCACCCCAGGGAACAACGCAGGCAACAAGCCCTTTACTGGTTCATGGAACGACTAAAAGCCAAGGGATGTTCCTGGCATGTGACCAGATGAGATAGGATATGACTTCATAACTATGACCATCCCTGCACCTGTTGATGGTTTCTATCTTGAAACGCTGGATGATGAAATTGTTTTACTACATCCTCACCAGAACATCATGATCTATAGCAACCAAATAGGTGCTCTCATTTGGCGTTTGTGCGATGGGCATCGATCCGTTGACCAGATTGTCGAAATCTTGGGTGAGGCCTATCCTGAAGATGCCGACCAAATTCGAGTGGATGTTACCACCTTCATACAATCTCTCATAAGTCGAGGCGCGTTGGAAGAAAAGTGAATTTAGATATTGCACAAGATCGGTCGATATTTTTTGCAGGTAATGCAATTAAAGTAAGTACCGACCTTTCATCTCTTCTAGACTTAATTGACTCACACCTCAAATATTGCATTACCGAACCTCAGCCAGTTGTCGCAGAGTATAAACTTACCGTCGCGGGTGATAATACGTTCTTATTATCACACAACGACGGTAAGTTCTTTTTTAAAGGGACTTTGCAAGTTTTGTTTTACTTAATGCAGGATGGAATTACACGCCTGAACGGAGCTGCCCGCCTGGGACCTGTCATCCACGCCGCGGCGCTGACCCACCATGACCGAGGCTTGATTCTGTGTGGCGAAAGCGGTAGCGGCAAATCCACGCTGACGGCCTGGCTGGCCGCTCATGGTTTCGGCTACCTGACCGATGAGGTTATCTGCCTCGAAGGGGAGGAAATCAGCGGCCTGACGCGTTCCATCGTCCTCAAACGCGGATCAGCCTTCGTCTGGCAACACTGGCTGGGAAATCCACCTGCCGAGGGTTTTCTGCAATTCGCCGACGGTACCACCTGGATCAACCCAACCCTCTTCGGCGCGGATGTATGTTCGCGGGCAACGCCGCACACCCTGATTTTCCCCCGTTATATTCCCAACGCAGCATTGCACGTCGAGCCGCTCAAGCCTGCCGATGCGCTCTTCCGATTAATGAAGGGATTGGTCAATGCGCGCAACTTCCCCGACGGCGGCCTGGCCGCGGCCTCGCGTCTCGCGAAGCGGGTCCACGCCTGGCAGCTCACCTATTCCGACCTCGAAAGCGCCACCGCATGGCTTCAGCAAACGCTCGCGGACTAGCTTATCGTCTGCTTGCGCTTTGCGCCCGCGCCTCGGGCCATGACGCGCTCTACGCCGAACTCACGCGCCAGCTTGCCAATTTCCACAATTGGCAGGAACTGATCGCGCAGGCTGAAGTCCACGGGATGGCGCCGCTATTTTGGCATCACGTCCAGCAGTCGGGCGCGGAGATTCCCGTCGATGTGGCCCGCATGCTCAAGGGGTTATATCTGCGTCATCGGCGTAACAATCAAGTCCACGCGCAGGTGTTGCTCGAGATCGTCGATCTGCTCCAGGCGGCGGATATTCATCCGCTGGTGCTCAAGGGACTCGGCCTGGCCTACAGCCTTTATCCCGACCCAGCCCTGCGCCCAATCAGCGACCTGGACCTATTGCTCCAGCGCGACGAGATTCGTCCCGCACTGGAGGTGCTTCGCACGGCCGGATTCTCCACGCCTGCCCTACCCCTCGACGATGGGCCCGCTCCCAAAGAACTGACGGTCGACTCACCCCCGCGCGATGGACTGCGCGTTCACGTAGAATTGCACCATTACGATCCACGCCAACGCGACGATGAGTTCGCGGGCTTTGCCTCTCCGCCGCAAGCGATCCGAGTCGAGGGTGGCACGGTCCTCATCCCCGCGCCGATGGACAACCTGGACTATCTCACACGGCATTTCACCCGCCACCTCTTCGAGGCGCGGACCGATAAGCCCCTGCAACTCAAATGGATTGCCGACATCCTCAGCCTGGTCGAGCAGCACGCGGAAAGCATCGACTGGTCACGGCGTACAGAATTTCTGCAACGGCTGGATGTCTTCTACAGTCTCACGCCGTTGCCTGAGTCGCTGCGTGGCATGATTCCTCTGGCGCAAAATCCAACGCCCGAGGGCGTGAATCAATATCCGCAGGGCTGGCCGCAGGAGAAGTTCGAGCGCAGTCGACAGGTTGGGTTAGGGAATTTCGTCGCGCAGACATTCCGCGCCCCCTCGGAGTGGTGGCTCAGGCTGTATTATGGGATCAGGCCCGGGTCCACGGGCTGGTACGGGCAGGTCGTCCACCGCGCGAGACTGCTCGGGCTGATGATCCGCCGGCTGGCACGGAGATAAATCCGCTTCATAAAAAGATTGACATTCTGGCAGGACATAGTATAACTGCCGCCACAAGAGTCTATTCAGGGACGGTTTCGTTCGTTACGCAAGGCCAACATCTTGCGGATCGGGCTGAAATGGGAAGATCATGTTCCTGGATGGGTTCTTTATATTTTAACCCTGGAGGTGTGAGTGAACGCGACTTTGAAACTTGGAGAGCACTATATTTTCGATCTCTCCAACTGCAACCATGAGATTCTCATGGATGGCGAGCGGGCATACTCGCTGTTTGCGCAGGCCGTACGTGATAGTGGCCTGACGGTTGTGGATGAGGGCTTTTACAAGTTCAGCCCACATGGCTTTACCTGCTTTTTGCTCCTCGCAGAGTCGCATGCAAGTTTGCATGCCTGGCCCGAATACAATTATTGCGCCATAGACTTGTTTACCTGCGCCATTGGCAAGGACCTCCTGCCGCTGATCCAACAGATCAAGGATGCGCTCGGGGCTGACAATTTCAGCCTGCGCAAGCTGGACCGTGACGCAGAGATCGAGACCCGCATGCCTGTAGCGATTTAGGAGACACATGAGCATCTGGTTCACGGAAGAACTGCATCCATACTACCGCAAAGGCATCCGCGTGAAGCGCGTGCTGGCCGACGAGCAGACGCAATATCAGCACCTGCAATTTGTCGAGACCGAGTTCTTCGGCAATGCCATGATTCTGGATGGCATCATCCAACTCACCGAGCGCGACAACATGGGTTACCACGAGATGATCGTCCATGTGCCGATGCTGGCGGTCGGAAAGCCGAAGCGCGTGCTGATCGTCGGCGGCGGGGATGGCGGATCACTCCAACAGGTGCTGCGCCATCCGTCGGTGAAGCAGGCCGTGGTGTGCGAACTGGACCAGCGCGTGGTGGACCTCTCGCGCCAGTTCTTCCCCGCCTTCGGTGACCCGTGGTCCGATCCGCGCACCACGCTGTTGGTGCGGGATGCCTTCGGCTACCTGGAGGAGAATCCAGGTCAGTTCGATGTCATCATCTCGGACACCACCGACCCCATCGGCATGGCCGAGCGCCTGTTCTCGGATGAGTTCTACAAGCTGATGGTGCGCGCCCTGGTCCCCGGTGGTGCCGCGTCCACGCAGTGCGAGCAGCCTTATTTCGACACGGCGCTCATCCAGCAGATCTACCAATCCGCCAAAACACTGACGAAGAATCCCGCCTACTATTACGCCAACATCCCCACCTACCCAGGCGGCGGGATCGGTTTCATGTACGTCTCGGACACGCCCTGGGAGAACGGCCTGAAGACTCCCCTGCCCCCGGGTATGAACAATTACATCAACCCTGAGATGCACAAGGCGGCCTTTGCGCTGCCCGAGTTCTTCAGAAGGGAATTGTACGGCTAGTACCCGAAGGTCACGCGTAAGGCGTGACCTTTTGTTTTATAATCGAGTCGTCATCGAACCAATGGGGCAAATTCTCCGTCTTTATTGCAAGTCAGACCGTCCCCGAAGAAGGCCGCGGGGAACTCAGAGAAGGACACTTATGCGTTCCAGACCCTCGAACCTCTCCTCTTATCTTGTGACCACGTTGCTGCTTGCGGCACTGTTGGCTGGCTTCCTGCCCGGGGCCTCTGCCCAGGCGGCAGGCGCGACGGCGTTTACCAAAATCGAGCTGATCCCAAACATCGAGACCGTCGGCGTACTCGTCAGCGGGATGGCCCTGCCCAAGTCGGCTACGTTGATGTACCAGAAGAATGGTGAAACAGACTGGCGCACGGGCCAGCCCGTTGTGCTCAGCAACAACGTACGTCTGGCAGGCAGTCTGTTCGGACTCGCGCCCGCCACGCAGTACAACGTCAAGGTGGTGGCGGGGACGACCGAGATCAGCGGTTCGGTCACGACCCAGCCCGAGGAGTTGCAGTTCACCCCCGCGGGAGTCCTCTACGTGGACGACGATGCCGCGGCAGGCGGAGACGGCTCCAAGTCCAAGCCCTTCAAAACCATCCAGGAGGCCGTCAACCGTGCCACGCCCGGGACACAGGTGCTGGTGGCCGACGGCGTGTACCATGAAGCGGTCAGTTTCCCCACCTCGGGCGCAGAGGGCAAGTGGATCCAGGTCAAGGCCGAGGGTAGCGGCGCCATCCTCGATGGGTCGATCACCCTCAGCGGCAACATCTGGAAGGTCTATCAAAAGAACAAGATCTGGTACACCACCTCGCCCTACGTCAAATACCTGGCCCGCGACGGGCAGCGCTTCTATAACTATGACAACATGAAAGGCCTGACGGACTCGCGCGGCCACAACAAGGTACCGATGAACGAGGGCTGGTACATGCGCCCCAACAGCAGCCGCCTCTACGTCCGCAGCCTGGACGACCCGTCCAAACACACCTGGCAGGTGCCGCGCTACAACCATGCCTTCGACGTCTCGGGCCGCGACTGGATCTGGATCGAGGGCTTCGAGATGCGCTACTACGGCGTGATCGACGGCTGCGGTGTGTGCGCGAAGAACGCCTCGCATCTGGTGGTGCGCAAGAACAAGATTCACAACATGCAATTGGGCGTGTATGTCAACTGGACCGGGACCGAGTCCCAGGGCAACGACACGCGCATCGAGTCGAACGAGATCTCCGATCCGCCCGTCAACGAGTGGCCGTGGGCTGCGGTCAAAGGCTCGACGATGGAGGGCACGGCCATCGTCCTGCGCGGACATATCGGGGCCATCGTCCGCGACAATGAACTGCATCACATCTTCAACGGCGTGTACTCGGGGACGTCCGCTTCCGCGGCGCTCGAAAATTACGCCGTCGCACTGGATGTGGACGTGTACGACAACCGCATCCACCACATCGGGGACGACGCGCTCGAACCCGAAGGTGCCGCCGTCAACCACCGCTTCCGCAACAATCGGATCGACTCGACCCTGGTCGGCGTGTCGTTTGCACCTGTCACGCACGGCCCTGTGTGGGTGCTGCGCAATCAGATCAGCAACTTCACCAGCACCAGCCTCAAATGGGACTTATACTCCGACGGCCCGGTCTTCCTTTATCACAACACCAGTTGGACCAACGCGAAGGACCTCAACGCGATGAGCGTCATCCGCCCCGTGTACAACGTGACCATGCGCAACAACATCTTCCAGGGCAATGGCTTCGCCTTCGAGAGTCCCATCACGGGGCTGACGGGTCACAGTTGGGATTACGACAACTGGTACACCACCCGCACGAGCGGACCGCACTTCAAATGGGAGAAGCTGTCTTACAACACCATCGCGGAGTTGTGCGCCGCCACCACGCTGGAATGCAACGGACATGAGTCCGCGCCCGGCTTCGTCAACCCGACGGGCGGTGACTTCAGTCTGCAAACTGCCAGCCCCAACGTGGACCGTGGCGTGTTGCTGCCAGGCATCGACGATGACTTCCAGGGCAACGCGCCCGACCTCGGGGCCATCGAGTCGACCTTCGACCGCGCCCCCACGGTGACGTCCATCCTGCGCGTCGACCAAAATCCCACCAACGCCGCTAGCGTGAAGTTCACGGTCAAGTTCTCGGAGACCGTCAGCGGGGTGGACGCGGGCGACTTCGCCCTCTCGACCAGCGGCAGCCTGACGGGTGCATCCGTGACCGAGGTCAGCGGCGCGGGAGCTGAGTACACCGTCAGCGTGGACACGGGCAGCCAGGACGGCGGCATCAGCCTCAAGGTCCAGGACGACGACAGCATCCTCGACTCAGTGGGCAATCCGCTCGGGGGCGCAGGAACAGGCAACGGCGATTTTTCCGCAGGGGAGGCTTACGCGGTCATTAAGTCCGCGCCCATCGACCTCGCCTCGGCCACCTTCGTCTCCAACAAGACCAACGACGGGTACGTGATCGAGTCGAGCGAGAACAGCAATGTCGGCGGCGGGATCGACGCCACCGCCGCCACCTTCTACGTGGGCGATAACGCCGAGGACCGCCAGTTCCGCGCCATCCTCGATTTCAACACCGCCTCCCTGCCCGATAACGCGGTGATCGTCCGCGCCACGCTCAAGATCAAACGCCTGAGCGTGACGGGCACCGACCCATTCCTCACGCACCAGAAGCTGGTGGTGGACATCAAGGGCGGGACCTTCGGGCGCGGCGTGCTGGAGGTGCCCGACTATCAAACCGAAGCCAGCCTCGACATGGCGGGCTTCTTCCCCAACACCCCCGCCGACAACTGGTTCGCGGCGACGATGAGCGAACCCGCCCTGGAATTCGTCAACAAGACGGGCGAGACGCAATTCCGCCTGCGCTTCCAACTGGACGACAACGACGACATGGGTGCCGACACCATCAAGTTCTACAGCGGCGACGCCGCCACGGCGGCCTATCGCCCGGTGTTGGTGGTGGAGTATTACGTGCCGCAATAAAAAGACCTCGGAAGTTTGAAACTTCCGAGGTTTGCTTTTCATGCCGACCTTGTCAGGGGTTTATTGACTGGTCTTTCCCTTTAGCATATCCATCATCACGCGAAATAATCCCGCCATATCGATCTTGTCGGGCTCCATCAGCCATTGCACCTGCAGGCCGTCCATCATGGCAAACATCAAGATGACCAGCGTCTCGGCGGGAAGGTCTGACCGCACCTCCCCGTTTTGCTGCGCCCGCGCAATGGCCTGGATGCATTGTCCGCGTTCGCGCTGATAGCGTTCGATGAAGAACTCATGCGCGGGATGATCGGGGGAAATACTTTCCGCCACGAGCAGGTTGAACAATTGCACCAACCCGGGGACGGTCTGATTGTGTTCGACCAACTCGGCCTGTGCATCCAAAAAGTGGTATCCGTTCTTTTGCAGGGTGACCTGCATCCGCTCGCTGTCGATGCGGTCGCGCTCCTTGAGCACTTCCATTAACAAATGCGTCTTGCTGGGAAAATGATGCAGCAGCCCGGGCTCGGTCAGGTCGGCGGCTTTGGCGATGTCGGCCATCTTCGCGCCGCGGAATCCCTTCTGGGCGAAGGTCTCCGTGGCCGAGCGGATGATCTTCTCGCGGCTGGCACGGGTCCGTTCTGCCTGGGTGCGTCGGGGAGGCTGCGTATTTTTCATAAGTTGATTGTACCCCAAAACTTACTTACCTTGCATTAGGTAAGTTATGGATGTAAAATAGTCAAAGTTCCAAGCATCTCCTAGCGTTTATAAGGACAATTTGCATGAACATCTGGACCAAGATCAAGCAGTATCCCAAACTCGGCCTGGTCATCCTGGCCTTTGTCGCCTTCGTCGCCCTGGGATTGCCAGACGGCCTGCTGGGGGTGGCCTGGCCCTCGATCCGAACGGGATTCTCCATCCCTTTGGATGCTCTCGGGATTTTGCTGATCGCAGGCACGGCGGGCTACATGACCTCCAGCTTTTTGAGCGGCCCGGTAGTGGCGCGGATCGGCGTCGGCAGGGTCCTGGCCGCCAGTTGCGCCATGACAGGCACCGCGTTGCTGGGCTACACCCTCGTCCCGCAGTGGTGGATGATGGTCCTTCTGGGCGTGGTGGCAGGCCTGGGGGCGGGCGCCATCGACGCCGGGTTGAATACCTACGTTGCGGCGCATTTCAGCGAGGGGCTGATGCAATGGCTGCATGCCAGTTGGGGCGTCGGAATCACCCTGGGCCCGATCATCATGACCATGGGGCTGACGGCCACCCACTCGTGGCACACGGGCTATCGCATCGTCAGCGGATTCCAGTTTGCGCTGGCCGCCTGCTTCGTGCTGACCCTGGCGATGTGGAATCAAAAAGACAAGTCGGCGGAGAAAGAGGAGACCAAACGCCTGACCGACTACAAGACGCCCATGAGCGAAACCTTCCGCCAGCCCAGGGTGTGGTTGAGCATCAGCCTGTTCCTGATGTATGTCGGCGGGGAAGCCACTCTGGGCACCTGGGTCTACACCCTGTTGACCGAATCGCGCGGAGTGGATCCGACGGCGGCGGGCTTCTGGGCAGGCAGTTATTGGGGCACCTTCACCATCGGGCGCATCCTGGCAGGGCTGTTTACCAAGCGGGTGGGAGTCAACCGCCTGGTGACGGGCGGTCTGGTGGGGGCCGTGGTAGGTGCGCTGCTGCTGGTCTGGAATCCGTCTGAGGCGGTCAACCTTCTGGCAGTGACGCTGATCGGTTTTTCCATCGCGCCCATTTTCCCTGCCATGATGTCGGGCACCAGCACACGGGTGGGTGACCATTTCGCCGCCAACACCATCGGCATGCAAATGGCGGCCGCGGGACTGGGGACGGCCACCATCCCTGGCCTGATAGGCGTTTTCGCCCGTCGGATTTCGCTGGAGATCGTCCCGGTTTGCCTGCTGGCAGTATATGCAGGGCTGCTCGGTTTGTACTTATTGTCGGCGAAATACTCGGCCCTGCAACCTGCGGCAGCATTGAAATCCAATGAGCAATCGGCTCAATAATCGAAAAAATAAAAGGAGATCACATGAATAAGGCAAAGAAGTCTGGAACGACCTCCGCCCTGTCGGAAGCGGAAGTCACCAAACGGGTTGACGTACTGCTGGCCAAGATGAGCCTCGAAGAAAAGGTCGGGCAGCTCAACCAGGTCGGCGGGGCGGAATTCGCTCCGGGGCCGAAGGCTGAGGACCAGATCCGCAAAGGCGGAGCGGGGTCCGTGCTGTGGCTCAACGACACGAAGAAGTTCAACGAGTTGCAGAAGATCGCCGTCGAGGAAAGTCCCTCGGGCATCCCGCTGCTGTTTGCGCTGGATGTGATCCACGGCTACCGCACCATCTTCCCCGTGCCGCTGGCGATGGCTTCCTCGTGGGACCCGAACGTGCCCGAGAAGTCTCAGACCGTGGCTGCCCGGGAAGCGCGCGCCGCGGGTCTGCACTGGACCTTCGGCCCGATGCTCGACATCTGCCGCGACGCCCGCTGGGGCCGCATCGTGGAAGGCGCAGGCGAGGATCCGTTCCTCGGCGCGGCAATGGCCTCCGCCCAGGTGCGCGGATTCCAGGGTGGCGATTTCGCCGACCCCGAGCGCGTGCTGGCCTGTGCCAAACACTTCGCAGGTTACGGCTATTCGGACGCGGGCCGCGACTACGATCCCGCCTACATCTCTGAGACGCAATTGCGCAACACCGTCCTGCCGCCCTTCAAGGCCGCCGTCGATGCGGGCGTGGCCACCTTCATGAGCGCCTACATGGACCTGAA
>CALFXA010000114.1 GCA_937928015.1 uncultured Anaerolineales bacterium
GCCCGGGATCAGCAGATGCGGCATGTTTTCGAGATTGGCCATGATGGGCTGCCCCGCCACATCCTGACCGAGGGCGAAGCTGAGCGCCTTGCGGTTGCGCTGGAAGGTCTCGCTCTCGACCACGTCGCGCAGGGAGACCAGCGCCATCTCATCGTTCGGGACCTCGATGCCGACATAACTGTGTCCCGGGACCGGCGCCTGGATACGGATGCGCGGCGCGGCCAGCGCCAGAGCCAGGTCATCGGAGAGCGAGGCGATCTTGCTGACGCGCACGCGCGTGCGCACCCCGCCGCGACTCTCGACGAAGAGCGGTTCGACGCCGAACTGGGTAATGGTCGGCCCGCGATTGATCGACACCACCTGAGCAGGCGCGCCAAAGGAGGCCAGCGTGGCCTCGATCAGCCGCGCACGCTGCTGGATGAAATCTTCGTTGATAGCAGGGGCGTTGCCTGCGTCGAGGATGTCACGCGGCTGCGGCAAAGCCCACTGGATGGCGTGGCTGACCGTGGTGGTGATGGCCGGCACGACAGCGGGAGCAGCGGCAGACGTCTCGGCCGCAGTCGGCTGGACGGCGGGGGTCAGGGGGGTGTAGCCATTCTCGGTCACGGAGCCAGGCTCGGGCGGGGTGGAGGTCCGCTTGAAGAGTTGATCGCGGATGCGGGCCAGGATCGGCCCCAGCCAGCGGAACATATCCTGCACGGGTTTGTCGAGCGTCATCGAGATACCGAGGATGAACCAGGCCACCAGGGCGATCCATCCGCCCGCCGCGCCCAATCCGCCCCACAAAATACGCTGGAACAGGCTGCCGATGTATCCGCCGCCCACCCCGTTGAGCGCCACGGCTTCGGCATTGTCAACGTTGGCTACGAAGGTATGGAGCAGGGTCAGCACAGCCAGGTACAAGATGACACTGCCGACCGAGCGCTCCAACGAAAGTGGCGGGATGCGCTCGATCTTGCGGAAGACCAGCCACAGGCCGAAGCCGAGCAGGCCGAACGGCAGGATGTAGATGCCCCAGCCGAAGATCTGCGCGAGGAACGAGATGGTGCCGCCGATCAGAATGCTGCGCTTGGCCGAGACCAACCCCAGGAAGATCAGCGCGCCGACCGCAGCCAGGATGATGCCAATCACGTCGAGGCGGCGTTCGGGCGAGAGTTGGTCCCACAACCCAAGGGCGGGAGGCGGTGGGGGCGGTGGCTCCGTGTGACGGCCGCCCGACTTGGGACGCGCACCTCCCTTGGCGGGGATGGCTTTTCCCTGCGGTTTGCTCGTCTTTTTGGGAGGCGTGGTCGGTTTGTTGATGGGCATGGGGGGATGGAGGATTCAAAGACAAAATAAACAGGTGAAAATCATTATAGCACAAATGGTCTGATTGTCTTTAAGGTACAATTGTGGGACTCTCTGGAAGGAAAAAATCCCTTTGTTTGAAATCTTATTTCTCGGCACATCTGCATCGGCGCCGTCGGCCAAACGCGGGCTTTCGAGTCAGGTCGTGTCTCATAATGAATATCGGTTTTTAGTGGATTGCGGCGAAGGCACCCAGCGGCAGATCCTGCAATCGGGCATCGGCTTCAAACGCCTGACGCGCATCCTGCTCACCCACGGTCATCTCGATCATATCCTCGGGCTGGGCGGGCTGATGTCCACTTTCCTGCGCTGGGAAGCCATCGATGAATTGGAGATCTATGGCGGGCGTTCCACTCTTGACCGTGTCCACGACCTGCTGTACGGTGTGGTGCTGCGCGGCAACCAGCCACCCATGCCGCTGACCCTGCATGAGATCAAGGCGGGGACTTTCTTCGAGACCGAGGATTTCAGCGTGACGGCTTTCCCCGTCACCCATCGCGGACCCGACTGCCTGGGCTACGTCTTCGAGGAAAAATCCCGCCGCCCCTTCTTGGCCGAAAAAGCCGACGAGCTGGGCGTGCCCTTTGGGCCCGAGCGCCGCGATCTGGTCGAAGGCCGCAGCGTGACCCTGTCCGATGGGCGGATCGTTGGCCCTGAGGATGTGCTGGGGCCGCTCCAGCGTGGGACCAAGTTCGTGGTCGTGGGCGACACAGGCCGCACCGATAACCTGCTCGAGGTGGCACGCGATGCCGACGGCCTGGTGATCGAATCTACCTACCTCGACGCCGAGGCCGACATGGCAGCGGAGTTCTCGCATCTTACCGCGCGCCAGGGCGCGGAACTGGCCGTCAAAGCGGGGGTTAAAAAGCTAATTCTCACGCACATTTCGCGCCGTTATCGTGAAAAGGACGTGCTGGCCGAGGCCCAGTCCGTTTTCCCGGGCGCGGTGGTGGCGCGTGATTTCGACAATTTCCAAATCAAACGCGAAGGATAGTTTAGATGGACGCAATGAGACAGTACACGCTGGGAGTGCTCACTTCCGGCGGAGATGCCCCCGGCATGAATTCCTGCATTCGCTCGGTGGTGCGCACAGCCACAACGCATAACGTGCGCGTGATCGGTGTCAACAACGGATTCGAAGGCCTGATCAATGGCGAATTCCGCATCTTGGGACCGCGTGACGTGGGCGGCATCTTGCAGCGCGGCGGCACCATTTTGCAGACTCGCCGCAGTGAGCGCTTCAAAGACCCGCGCGGACAGCGCGAAGCCATCCGCCATATCAATGAAGCCGGCATGGACGGCCTGGTGGTCATCGGCGGCGAGGGTTCGCTGAACGGCGCGCATGCTTTGGCGAAACAGGGCATCAATGTGGTCGGCATCCCCGCCAGCATCGACAACGATGTATGGGGCAGCAACATGGCCATCGGCGTGGACACCGCCATGAATACCATCATGGACGCCGTGGACAAGCTGCGCGACACGGCCTCCTCGCATGGACGCGCCTTCCTGGTCGAGACGATGGGCCGCGGTTCGGGCTACCTGGCCATGATGGCGGGCATCGTCTGCGGCGCGGAAATGGTGCTGGTGCCCGAAGTGCAGGTTACTTTGCAGGATGTGGCCGACACGATCGAGGACGCCTATCGGCGTGGCAAGAATCACGCCATCATCATCATCGCTGAAGGCGCCAACTTCCGCACCACCGACCTGGCCAAGGCCATCGACGAGATCGACATCGGCTTCAGCACACGCGTGACCATCCTCGGCCATATCCAGCGCGGCGGCTCCCCCACCGCCTTCGACCGTCTGCTGGCGGCGCGCATGGGCGTGAAGGCGGTCGAGGCCCTGCTCGAAGGCAAGGTGGACGTGATGACCGGCCTGCAAGGCCGCGGCATCGAACTGGTCCCGCTGGAAGAGGTCATCACCAACAAGCAGCAGGCCAATGAAGATTTCTATCGAATGGCGAGAGTGCTGGCGAGGTAGAAAGTAGCAAGTGGTAATTGGGAAGCAAAAAGCGGTCATGTCCAAATGGACTGACCGCTTTTCATTTCGACCGATGTACCGATTATCGGTATCCGAATCTCAAATCCAATTTGGTTCTTCGTAGGTCCCAAACACTTCCTTCATCACACCGATGATCTCGCCCAGGGTGGCATAGGCGTGGACCGCTTCCATGAGGTATGGCATGGTATTCTCCGTGCCCTGACAGGCCACGCGCAGACGGTCGAGGGCACGGCCGACACGGCCGTTGTCGCGCGTCTTGCGGACCTCGCTCAGGCGCGCCACCTGTCGGTCGTACCCTTGCGGGTCCATTTCGAGGATGGGGATGGTGAGTGGCTTCTGCTCCGCGTAGGCATTGACTCCCACGATGCGGCGCACGCCTGCGTCGATCTCGCGCTGATAGCGATAGGCAGCGTCGGAGATCTCGCTCTGGAAGAATCCCTTCTCGATGGCGGGGATGACGCCACCCAATTCCTCGACCCGGCGGAAATACTCGCAGGTCTGCGCCTCGATGCGGTCGGTTTGCGCCTCGACGAAGAAGCTGCCTCCCAGCGGATCGACCGTATTGGTCACGCCCGATTCCTCGGCAATGATCTGCTGGGTACGCAGGGCAATGGTCACAGCGTGCTCGGACGGCAGGGCCAGCGCCTCATCCAGCGAGTTGGTGTGCAGCGATTGAGTCCCGCCGAGAACGGCCGCCAGCGCCTGGATGGCGACGCGCACTACATTGTTCTCGGGCTGTTGAGCCGTGAGGCTGACTCCTGCCGTCTGGGTGTGGAAGCGCAGCAACCACGAGCGCGGATTCTTGGCCTTGAAGGTTTCCTTCATCTCGCGCGCCCAGATGCGACGGGCGGCGCGGTACTTGGCGATCTCCTCGAAGAAGTCGTTGTGCGCATTGAAGAAGAAGGAGAGGCGCGGCGCAAACTCGTCCACATCCATGCCGCGGGCGATACCCCAACGCACGTATTCGAGGCCGTCGCCGAGGGTGAAGGCCAGCTCCTGGGCGGCGGTGGATCCCGCCTCGCGGATGTGGTATCCGCTGATCGAGATGGTATTCCACTGCGGGACCTTCTGCGCGCCGAACTCCATCGTATCCACCACAAGCCGCATGGATGGCTCGGGCGGGAAGATGTATTCCTTCTGTGCGATGAATTCCTTTAAGATGTCGTTCTGGATCGTGCCGCGCAACTGGTCGGGGCGCACGCCCTTGTTCTCGGCGGCGGCGATGTACATGGCCCAGATGATGTCGGCGGGCGAGTTGATGGTCATGCTGGTGGAGACCTTGTCAAGCGGGATGCCATCCAGCAGGATTTCCATGTCCTTGAGCGACGAGACCGCCACGCCGCATTTGCCAAACTCGCCTAACGCCTCGGGCTGGTCGGTGTCATAGCCCATCAGCGTAGCCAGGTCGAAGGCCACGCTCAGGCCCGTCTGGCCCTGGTCCAGTAAATATTTGAAGCGGGCGTTGGTCTCTTCCGCGGTGCCGAAGCCCGCGAACATGCGCATCGTCCACAGCTTGGAGCGGTGCAAGCTGGGATGCACGCCGCGTGTGTACGGATATTCGCCCGGGTAGCCGAGGTCGGCGGCATAGTCCAGGTCGGCGACATCCAGCGGGGTGTAGAGACGGTTGATCGGTTCGGAAGAGGTGGTGATAAATTGTCCCTGGCGTTCGGGCAGGGAGGTCAGGGCCTTCTGCAGACTCGTCTCCTCCCATCTTTCGAGTGAATCCTTCAGTTCGTCCAGTTTCTTCTGATCGTACATGCTCATCTCCTTTGGCGAGATGGGCAAATTATACTTGACCCAGTCCGATTATGTTATTGGAGCCCACGACAATACCTCGTCGCGGCGCATAAAAATTAAGAATTTTCGAATGGAAATGAATCCTTTCATTCTGGTATACTGCCGTCATCAAATGGAGAGAAGTCATGCCCCGTTTCGAAATTGACGTAGACCCCGTGGACCATATCACCACCGACGCCATCGGCCAGCCCGGCCAGCGCGTCTTCTATTTACATGCCTGGCAGGATCAGCGCACCGTGACCGTCATCATCGAGAAGGCGCAATTGCAATCGCTGACGGTCGGCGTGGAACAATTCCTGGCGCAGGTCATGGAGACCAACGAAGGCTTGGACGAGGCCAGCGGCGATTACATCGAAGACCAGATGCACATCCACCCACCCGTCGAGCCGCTCTTCCGCGTGGGCGAGATCGGCCTGGGCTACGAGAAGAATCGTGACCTGGTGGTGCTGTTCGTGAAGGAACTCCTGCTCGAAGGCGTGGACCCCGACTCGGCGGCCGTGGTCCGCTTTTGGGCCACCCGCACGCAGATGCGCCGACTGGCGCGCTGGGGCGTGGAGGTCACCAACCGCGGACGCCCCGTCTGTCCGCAATGCGGTCAGCCGATGGAACCTGAAGGTCACTTCTGCCCGAAGAAGAATGGGCACAAACATTAATCGTATTTTTGAGACGCCCGATCAACTTAAGTGAACGATCCCCTTCCCCCTGAAAAAATCAAGGCCGCCCTTCAATTCGGCGAATACGAGTTGAAGGGCCAATTCATGCTCGGCTCCAATTACACCTTCCTCGTGGATGTGACTCACGAGGACCAGACCTATCCCGCCGTGTACAAGCCGTCGCGCGGAGAGCAGCCCTTGTGGGACTTCCCCGAGAACACGCTGGCGCTGCGCGAGGTGGCAGCCTACCAGGTCAGCGAAGCGCTCGGGCTGCACTTCGTCCCGTTCACCGTCTTGCGCGAGGATGGTCCGTACGGTGCGGGCTCGCTCCAGCAATATATCGAGTATGACCCCGAGTATCACTATTTCAATTTCACCGCCGAGGACAAGAATCTGCTGCACCCCGTGGCCTTCTTCGACCTGCTGATCAACAACGCGGACCGCAAGGGCAGTCACGTTTTCTTCGAAGAAGGCACGCATAAGTTGTGGGCCATCGACCACGGCATCTGCTTCCACGAGGAAGACAAGCTCCGCACCGTAATCTGGGACTTCGGCGGGCACGCCATCCCCGAAGATTTGCTCGCGTCCCTGGAGTCTTTCCTTGCTCAGCTTTCCTCCGACTCCTCGCCTCTCGACCCTTATCTCAGCCCCGAGGAGATTGCCGCCCTGTGCCGCCGCGGAGAGCGTCTGCTGACCTCGCGCCTGTTCCCGCGCCCCCCCGCGGACCGACGCGCCTTTCCATATCCGCCCGTGTAAAATCTACCTGCAAACCTTTAGCCCTCAACCAGACGGAGACCTCATGCACTATAAACTCGCATTCATCGGTTTTGGAAACGTGGCTCGCAACCTGGCGCGCCTGCTCGAACGTAAACGCGCCCGCCTCGAAAAAGACCACGGCATCACCTTCTCGGTGACAGGAATCGCAACAGGCCGCCACGGCTTTGCTGTCGATCCTAACGGGCTTGATCTTCTCAAGTGTCTCGCGCTCGTAGAAGCAGGTGACTCGATTTCCCCCGAAGCCCGCCTCCCGGTTTCCGATTCCCTTGCTGTTATTCAAAACTCCCAAGCCGACGTCCTGTTCGAGAACTCGCCCGTCAACGTGGAAACGGGCCAGCCCGCGCTAGACCACATCCGCACGGCACTGCATCTCGGCATGCACGCCATCACCGCCAACAAGGGACCCGTCGTGCACGGCTACCGCGAATTGACCGACCTGGCCGCCGTGAAGGGCAAAACCTTCCGCTTCGAGTCGACCGTGCTGGGCGGCTCGCCCGTCTTCTCGGTCTTCCGCGAAGCCTTCCCCGCCGCCGAACTGCGCGGCTTCAAGGGCATCACCAACGCCACCACCAACGTCATCCTCTCGCGCATGGAACGCGGCGAGAGCTTCGACGATGCCGTCAAGTTCTGCCAGTCGATTGGATTGGCCGAGACTGATCCTACCAACGATGTGGACGGCTGGGACGCCGCTATCAAAGTCGCGGCGCTGGTCACCGTGCTGATGGACACGCCCTTCACCCCGCAAATGGTCCACCCCACGGGCATTCGCGGCATCACCTCCGAGATGATCGAACAGGCCAAGGCTGAGGGCAAACGCTGGAAGCTGGTCGCTTCGGCCAAACGTGACGGCGACCAGATCATTGCCAGCGTCGCACCCGAACTGGTGTCACCGTCCTCGCCGTTGTACGGCATGATGGACTCGTCCACGGGCCTGAGCTTCGAGACCGACGTGCTGCCCTTCTACTCGATCACCGTCTCGGAGAGTCCCGACATGCGCGGCGGCCCCGAAGAAACCGCCTACGGCCTGTTTGCCGACTTCGTCAACATCGCTCGCAAGTAAAACAAAACCAGCCGCCTTGAAGGCGGCTGGTTGCATGAACGGGAAAAACTCAAGCTGACGCGGTTTCTGCCTTGACCTCTTCCGCTTCGAGTTGATACTCTTCCTCCCAACCCTGTGCAAAGGCTGGGCTGATCTTCCCGTAGCGGATGAGCAGCAACACAACGCCCGCCGCCGCCATGAGCAGGGACACCAGCGCCGAATAACTGACAGGGGTGCCCGGGATGAGCGGCTGGTCCGGGCGGAAGTGCTCGATGATGGCGCGTCCCACGCCCGCCAGGATCAGCCACCCGCCAAAGGCGGTGCCCGGTTTGACGCGGTCCTCGTATTGGCGGATCAGCCAGTACAGGAGCAGGGCGGCCAGAAGGTTCCAGATTATCTCGTAGGCAAAGGTCGGGTGGAAACGAGTCGTCGCGACGGGATACAGGTTCAGGTCCGAGTAGACCGGGATGCGGTGAGCGGCGTCGATGGAGATGCCCCACGGCAGATTGGTCGGCTGGCCGTACAATTCCTGGTTGATGAAATTGGCCGGGCGGGCCAGGGCCTGTCCCACCAGGGCGGCGGGGGCGATGGCATCCAGAAAGAGCCAGATATCCAGTTTGTATTTCTTCACATAGAAATAGAGGGCCACCGCGCCGAAGAGCAGTCCGCCGAAGAAATGCAGGCCGCCTTGCGGGATGTTGAGGATTTGAGCAGGATTCTCCAGATAATATTGATTACCGCCCAAAGTGGTGTTCATGACGAACCACAGGCGCGCGCCCACAATGCCAATGGGCAACACCCAGATCAACAGGTCCCAGATGCGCTCGCCTTTCCCGCCATTGCGGGTCACTTCCCGCTCGGCCAGCCAGCCGCCTGCCAGCACACCAAACATGACCAGGACGCCGTACCAACGCACAGGGATGGAAAGACCGAATAAGGTGATCGTAAAAATGACAGGATCCAAGGGATTACCTCGCTTGAGAATGTTTCGAGGCATTATACACCTTCAAAATTAGATAATTTTTATAGAAATAGTGAAACAAAAAATTGACACTATGTAAATATCAATGTGACGCTTGTCACGCCGCGAATGTGACATAGTGCACATTACTCAGGCAGGATTAATCTTTACAATAAGAGTAATCGTTTACCCAAACTGTCAACGTTATGATACGCATCAACCGCCAGACCGACTACGCCGTACGTGTGATCCTGGCCCTCTCCAAACGAGGCTTGGAGGAACGCACCCCTACCTCGGAGATTCAGCGTGAGATGCTCATCCCCCCCGCCCTGGCCCAGCGCATCGTCGCAGAGTTGGCGCGGGGCGGTTTTGTCCAGACCTTCCCCGGGCGCGACGGCGGACTGAGCCTATCTCGCCCGTCCAACGAGATCAACCTCCGGCAGGTGGTGGAACATTTCGAGGGCCGCCTCTTCATCTCCGACTGTCTGGTCGGCAAAGGGGAATGTCCCTTCGATAACAACTGCCCCGTGCGCTGCCGCTGGGCGCGGCTCCAGGCCACGATGATGCAGGAATTGGAGCAGATCACGTTCGATGACCTGGCAAAGGAAGCGTTGACAGTAGAAGGACTTGCATCATTGGGCATTGCCCAATTGTAATTTTGAAGAGATACGCAAGAAGGTCACAGAAAGGAGACGGCCCGTCGAAACACCTTTGGTAAGGCATGGTATGGTTCGTTTGCAATAAATCCGAAATCTATTTTGGAGAACACACATGGATCCAATTACTCTTTCTCGATGGCAATTTGCCCTCACCACCATCTACCACTGGCTCTTCGTCCCGCTCACGCTGGGCATGGGTTGGTATGTGGCCTATTTCCAGACCCGCTACTATCAGACCAAGGACGAGACCTGGCGTAAGATGGCAAAGTTCTGGGGCAAATTGTTCCTGATCAACTTCGCCATCGGCGTTGTCACCGGCATCGTGCAGGAATTCCAGTTCGGCATGAACTGGTCTGGTTATGCGCGTTACGTGGGCGACATCTTCGGCGCTCCGCTGGCCGTGGAAGCCCTGCTGGCCTTCTTCATGGAATCCACCTTCCTGGGCATCTGGATCTTCGGTGAGGGCAAGGTGCCGGAGAAGGTCCACCTGGCCGCCATCTGGCTGGCCGCCCTCGGCTCGAACCTCTCCGCCGTGTGGATCCTGATCGCCAATGGCTTCATGCAGGCCCCGCCTGCTGCCGCCTACGTGCTCAACGAAGCCAACGGCCGCCTGGAACTGGTCAACTTCTTCGCGCTAATCGGCAACCCCAAGGCCTGGATCTTCATCTGGCACACCCTGGCCGATGGTCTGGCCATGGCTGCCTTCCTGATTCTGGCGGTCAGCGCCTACCATCTGGTTCGCAAGCAGAACCTGGATTTCTTCAAGCGCTCCTTCCAGATTGGTGCGGTGATGGGACTGGTCGCCAGCACGCTGGTCTTCCTGGGTGGCCACACCATGGGCCAGTACATGAAGGAAGTCCAGCCGATGAAATTGGCGGCGCTCGAGGCCATGTGGGAGACCGAACAACCTGCTTCCTTCTCCCTGCTGACCATCGGCGACCTGACCGGCAAACAGGAAGTCTGGTCGATTCGCATCCCTTACGTGATGAGCTTCCTGGCCTGCAATAACTTCTCCTGCGAAGTGCAGGGTGTGAACGACCTCCAGGCCGAGTATCAGGCCAAGTACGGTCCCGGGGATTATGTACCGTTGATGGTCGTCACTTACTGGACCTTCCGTATCATGATGTCGTTTGGTCTGATCATGATGGCCGCGTCGGCTTGGTTCCTGTATAACACCCGCCGCAAGGACTACGAAAATTCCAAGTGGATGAAACTGGTGCCCTTTGGCGCACTTCTCCTGCCCTACCTAGCCAACGCCAGCGGCTGGATCCTGACCGAAATGGGCCGCCAACCCTGGATCGTGTACGGCCTGCTCAAGGTGCAGGATGCCGTCTCCCCGAACCTGACCGTGGTAGACCTGTGGATCTCCCTGGTCGGCTATACCGTCCTGTATGGCTCACTGGCTGTTGCCATGGTCTATCTGATGAAGAAATATGCCATCGCCGGGCCCGACGCCGCCATGCACGAATCCGTTGACGCGGCTCCCGCCGCCGTCGGCGCGGACGACTAACCCTGGAGGCTCAACATGTCTTACGAATTTCTCCAAATCTTGTGGTTCATCCTGATCGCCGTCCTGTGGATCGGGTTCCATTTCCTCGAAGGCTTCGACTTCGGCGTGGGCATGCTCCTGCCCTTCCTCGGCAAGACCGACATCGAGCGCCGCACCATCATCAACACTGTCGGTTCCGTCTGGGACGGCAATGAAGTCTGGCTGCTCACCGCTGGCGGCGCGACTTTCGCAGCCTTCCCGCACTGGTATGCCACCATGTTCAGCGGCTTCTACCTGGCCCTGTTCCTGCTGCTGGTTGGCTTGATCCTGCGCGGCATCTCGTTCGAGTATCGCTCCAAGGACGCCGCCCCCGCCTGGCGCAACCGCTTCGACTGGATGATTGCCATCGGCTCCTTCCTGGCCTCCCTGCTGTTGGGCGCCGCCTTCGCCAACCTGGCCAAGGGTCAGCCGATCGGTGCAGACATGAACCTGGTCGCCCCCGCCTGGCTTCCCAACAACCTGGGCGTGACCCTGAGCCTGCTCAATCCCTACGGCTTGCTGGGCGGTCTGACCACTGTGGCGGTCTTCTTGCTGCACGGTGCCAACTTCCTTGTGCTCAAGCTCGAAGGCTCCTTGCACACCCGCGCGGTCGAATTCTCCAAGAAACTTTGGATTGGCGCCTCTGTGCTGTACGTCCTGCTCGGCATCTACACCTACGTGGCCAAGTTCTGGGCTAATGGCAAGATCAACCCGGGCGTCATCCCGCTAGCGGCTGTGGTCATGATCCTGTTGACCGGCTACTTCATCAACAAGAAGATGGAAGGCTGGGCCTTCATCTCCACCGCGTTGAACATTGTGCTCACCCAGGTCACCTTCTTCACGATGACCTTCCCGAACGTGATGCTTTCCAGCCTCAACCCCGAGTGGTCGTTGACGGTCTACAACGCCTCGTCCTCGCAATACACGCTGACGGTCATGAGCGTTGTCGCCCTGATCTTCGTCCCGATTGTGCTCGCCTACCAGGGCTGGACGTACTACATGTTCCGCAAGCGCATCAGCACCGATAAGAAAACCCTGGTCTACTAGACCGACCCAAGGCGGAGTGAAGAACTCCGCCTTATTTTTTGTTAAAAACATCACAATCTGTGCTACGATATTTCCAAGACCAGTACAAGGAGAAATCTATGGCAAAAGTTCTCGTAATCGGTGCAGGGTTCGCAGGTCATACCACGGCCCTTTACCTGGGCAACCAGCTTGGGCGCAAGCATGAGATCACGGTCATGAGCAATCGTGACGTGTTCGGCTACGTCCCCTCCTGGGTATGGGTGGGCGTGGGTCACATGAAGCCCGAGCAGACCATCTTCAAACTCAAACCCGTCTACGACCGCATGCACATCAAGTTCGTGCATGCCGCCGCCAAGGAGATTCATCCCGACGCGGGCGACCAGTTCGTGGTCGGTGAGGAGATCGGCACGGGCAAGGAAATCCGCTGGAGCTACGACTATCTCGTCATCGCCCCGGGACCGTTGCTGAACTTTTCCGGTACCCCCGGTCTTGGACCCGAGAACGGGTTCACCCACTCGATCTGTTCCCTGCCCCATGCCATCAAGACCCGTGACGCCTATATGGCCCTGTGCGAACGCATGAAGAAGGGCGAGAAGGTCAAGATCGTGATTGGCACCGGGCATCCCGGAGCCACCTGTCAGGGCGCGGCCTTCGAGTATGTCGTCAACGTGCACAAGGATTTGCTCAAGAAGGGGCTGCGCGACAAGGCCGACATCCTGTGGCTGTCCAACGAACCCGAGTTGGGAGATTTCGGCGTCAACGGCGTGCAGATCAAGCGCAACGGCATCGTGCAGAAGAGCAGCGAGTTCATCAAGTCGGTCTTCAACGATCATGGAATCCGCTACCAAGTCCAAACCGGCGTGACCAAGGTCGAGGAAGGCAAGATCCACTGGCAAAACTACGAGGGCGAAGAGGGCGTCACCGAGTTCGATTTCTCGATGCTCATCCCGCAGTTCAAGGGACAGCCGTTCAAGTACATCGGCAAGAACGGCGAGGATGTCTCCGCCAAGCTGGTCAACCCCGCGGGCTTCGTGCTGGTCGACGGCAAGTACGGTCTGCCCTACCCCGAGTTGGCCCAGACCCCCGAAGCCTGGCCTGCTCAATACAACAATCCCACCTACCCGAATGTCTTTGCCGCGGGCATCGCCTTCGCGCCTCCCGGACCGATCTCCAAGCCGTTCACCAACAAGAACAACCTACTGATCGCTCCTGCGCCTCCGCGCACGGGCATGGTCAGCGGCGTGATCGGACGCGTGGTGGCCATGAATATCGTGGACCTGATCAAGACCGGCAAGATGACCCATCAAGAGCGCATGACCGAGATGGTGGCGGCCTGCATCGCCTCGATGGGCGACAACTTGTGGGACGGCAACGCCGTGACCATCGTGATGCGTCCCGTGGTGCCCGACCGCAAGAAATATACCAACGAATTCGGCCGTGACCTGTTCATTTCGCACCTCGAAATGGGGCTGAGCGGCGCGTGGATGAAGTTCATGCTGCATTACACCTTCATCTGGAAGTTCAAGGGGCTGTTTGGTTGGAAGTTGATCCCCGAATAGGAGTCTGAGATGCAAAACGAACAGGAATTCTCCAAGGCCGAAAAGTTCTGGATGAACTTCAAGTTGTATCAACTGTGGCGCTTCATCGTGTTGAATGCCAAGATCTACACGATTGCCGTACAGAGCAAGTTCCATTAATCCTTTGGAGCGCGGATACAAGTCCGCGTTCCAGGGTTGTGAAGTCCGGGCCGGGGAAAGTCTCCCCGGCTCGGTCGTTTATAATAAACCTCTATGCACCGCAGACTCTTACAACTTACGCGCGACACGCGCCTTTCCCTGACCCTCACCATCCTGTCTGGATTCTTCGCCGGTCTGTTGACCATCTGGCAATCGTGGCTGCTCAGTTCCACCGTCAACGATGTGTTCCTGATGAGACAATCCCTGGGCGAGGTGACGGGCCTCCTGCGACTGATCGTACTCATCATCGCCGGGCGCGCCCTGCTGACCTGGCTCAACGAAGTGGCCGCCAACGCCGTGGCGGTCCGCATCAAAACCGACCTGCGCGAGCGGCTCTTTGCGCACATCCTCAAGCTGGGTCCCGCCTACTCGCGCGGACAACGCACCGGCGAGTAGATCGGAAGAGCGTCGTGTAGGGAAAGAGTGTAGATCTCGGTGGTC
>CALFXA010000115.1 GCA_937928015.1 uncultured Anaerolineales bacterium
TGCCGTAGATCAGGCCGAAGTTGATGGCCTTGGCGTGACGGCGCATGTCCTTGGTGACCTGTTCGAGCGGGATGCCATGCACGGCGGCGGCCGTCGTGGCGTGGATGTCCTGTCCCGCGCGGAAGGCGGCCAGCATACTTTCGTCGCCCGCCATGTGCGCCACGATGCGCAACTCGATCTGCGAGTAATCCACCGAGAGTAGCACATTACCCTTCGCCGCGACGAAGCCATTACGCACGCGGCGGCCTTCCTCGGTGCGGATCGGGATGTTTTGCAGGTTCGGGTTCGACGACGAAAGCCGCCCCGTCACCGCCCCCGTCTGGCTGTAGGAGGTGTGTACGCGACCCGTCTTCGAGTCGACAGCGGCGGGCAAGGCATCCACATATGTGGACTTCAACTTCGAGAGTTCGCGGTGCTCCAGCACCAGGTCCACCACGGGATGTTTCCCGCGCAGGGCTTCGAGCACGTCCGCCGAGGTGGAGTATTTTCCGCTAGCGGTTTTCCGTCCGCGGTCGGGCGGCAGAAGCCCCAGATGCACGAACAGCACATCCGAAAGCTGCTGTGTCGAGTTGATGTTGAAGGGCTTGCCGACCAGTTCGAAGACGCGCTTCTCAATCCCAGCCATGCGTCCCTGCAACTCGGTTGCCATCTTGGCGAAGAAGGGCAGGTCAAGCATCACGCCGCTCATCTCCATCTCGGCCAGCACCGAGATTAGTGGCATCTCGATCTCGTCCATGATCTTCAATCCGTCCACGCGGGCCAGGTCCTTTTGCAAGATCGGCATCAGACGCAGGGTCGTCTCTGCATCGGCGGCGGCGTACGCGGCGGCGGCCTCCACGGGCACCTCCGCCATGCTGATCTGCTTCTTGCCCGAGCCGATCAACGCCTCAATGTGAGTCATCTCCTCGCCCAGCCGCACCTCGGACAGGTTCTTCAATCCCAGGTGCCGCGACGACGGGTCCACGACAAACTCGGCAATCATCGTGTCGAAGGTAATGGGCGTCACGGTCAGGCCGTGCCGCGCCAGCACGATGTAGTCATACTTGGCATTGTGCGCCACCTTGCCGATCTTCGGATTCGTCATCGGGCCGCGCAGGGCCGCAACGACATCTGCAATCGGCAGGTTCGGACCCGCGACATGTCCCACGGGGATGTAGATACCCTGCCCCGCGCGGATCGCCAGCGAAATGCCGACGATCTCCGCCTCCATCTCGGACGTGGAGGTGGTCTCCGTATCGAAGGCGATGACCTCCGCCTCGGCCAGTTCCGCGGCCAGCGCCGACAGGCTTTCCACGCTGTCGATGACTCGCACCTCGATTCGGCTGGGCACAGGCGCGGCATACACCGCCTGCGGCTCGTTCGCAAACATCGAAATCTGCTGACCTCTTTTATAAGCCACGGGCGCGGGCGTCCCCGAAGCGGGCGCTTCTTTCCCCGCGAGTCGGTCGAGGGTCTTGATCAACGTGCGGAATTCGAGTTGTTCGAAGAAGGCCGCGATGACCGCGGGATCGTAATGTTCGGCGTGGGCCTGCTCCAGGTCCAACGGAATCGTCAGGTCAGTGCGGATGGTCGCCAGGTCGCGGCTCATGTAGGCGGACTCTTTGCCCGCTTCCAACTTGGTCCGCCAGCGATTTTCCACTTCGTCGAGGTGGGCGTAGATGTTGTCGAGCGTGTCAAATTTCGCCAGCAGATTGTTGGCAGTCTTCTCTCCAATGCCCGGCACGCCGGGGATATTGTCGGAGGTATCGCCGACCAACGCCTTATAGTCCACCACCTGATCGGGGCGCACCGCGAACTTGCTCTTGAGCACGTCCTCGGTCGTGATGTAATTCTTGTCATCGCCCGCCAGATAGACCACGGTGCGCTCGTTGACCAGTTGCAACAGGTCGCGGTCACCCGTGATGATCTTGACGCCCAGTCCCTGTTCGGCGGCAATCTTCGCCACCGAGCCGAGCACATCGTCCGCTTCGTAGCCTTCCATTTCGAGACGCGGGATGTTGAAGGCGTCCACCATCTCGCGGATGCGCTCGATCTGCGGGCGCAGGTCATCGGGCATCTTGGCACGCGTGCCTTTGTAATCGGGGAAGATTTCGTCGCGGAAAGTCTTGCCCGTGTCGAAGGCCACTGCCAGGTATTCGGGCTTCTCCTGTTCGAGGATGCGCAGCAACTCGCGCGCAAAGCCGTAAATACCCGCGGTCGGTTCGCCTTTGGACGTCTGCCAGCGCTGGCTCGAGCCGCCAGCGGTCAGGGCAAAGTACATGCGGTAGGCCAGCGCGTGGCCGTCGATCAGATAGAGTGTGGGAGGCATAGGTTTAGTGGGTCCGATAAAAGAAAAGCGCAGAGCGCTTCTAGCGGTCTCTGCGCTCCAGAAAGGCCAATGGCCTATTTTCGCGGCATGGAAATGCCCTGGCGTTCGCGCGTCTGCTTGATGTAATCGCGCACCAGTTGCGGCGGATGCGGCTGGGTGCCGCCCATGATGAGGTAGCCCGGGGCCCAGAAATCGCCCGAGGGATTTTCCTTTTTGAGGCGCGGAAAGTCGCCGAAGATTTTCTCGGAGGTTTGCTGGCGCATGACGCGCATCAGGTAACCAGGCGAAGTATTGGGCTGGACGTTCACCACCCATTGCAGATACTCGGGACGCACGGCCTGATACTCCAGCCGCCAGCCGAAGGCCACACAAATGGCGGGAAGCCATTCGGCGATGCGGTCGGCCAGGTCGCCGGTCAGGTAGTGAGACGAGAAACGCGGCACGAGCAGGCAGGCGTACGTCAGGTGATACAGCCCCGCGGTGATGGGTTCCATCGTGATGCGGCGGGCGGCCTCCGTCGTCGGGCTGGGACGGGTCTCAGCCAGTTCGCCGGGCCTCGGGCGCGCAATGGGCGTCTCGGGCCGCGCCTTGGGCTTGGAGGGTGCAGTGACATCCAATTCGCTCAGCGTGACCTGCGAGGGCATGGTCTCATCGAGAGAGACGTTGTTCATCGTCAAACCATCCAACGGGACAGCCGGCGAGGACTCACGACTAAACAGCCCGATGTTGGAGAGCGGCGTCGACTGGCGGGTTTCGGCAGTGGTCGAGTAGGGATAATCCACCGGCGCGGGAGGCGGGTTGGGGTCCGCTTTGAGCGACTTGGGCGGATTGG
Source organism: uncultured Anaerolineales bacterium (assembly GCA_937928015.1). Classification (GTDB taxonomy): domain Bacteria; phylum Chloroflexota; class Anaerolineae; order Anaerolineales; family Villigracilaceae; genus JACPVF01. Next base: position 3,141 of record CALFXA010000115.1, read on the forward strand.
GAAGCGGCACGCTCTTGAGGATGTCGGTAATCGGCGGAACAGCCAGGCCGTCTTCCTCTTCTTCCGCTTCCTCCTGAGTCGCTTCGGCAGCCAGGGCGGCCTTGGCCGCAGGGTGCGAAGGGACGGGGCGGCTGTCCCCTTTTTCGACGCCGATGGTATTGATCAACTGATTGGCCTGGGAGCGGATGGTGCTAAAGGGGGTTTCCGCGTCAAAGACCAGGGCCAGCACCACATCGGGAGCAAGGCGGGTGGCGTAGAGCATATGCTCGGCGCGCGTGCTTTCCAGGCGGATGAAGCGCAGCAAATCACTGCCCTTCTGTCCATCCCAATTGCGGGTGACGGTCTGGGCCACTTCCTTACCCGCGCTCTGCGAGAGTCCGCCCGCATAGGCCCACAGATCGTTCTTGCGGGTAATGAGGGCAGCCTGCGCCGAACTCTCGAGCGTAAGGCGGGTAAGATGTTGGGCCGCAACCGAAACGTCTTGCAGCCACGGGATGGTGGAGGCGTTCGTATCCACAGATTCTCCAGCGGTATTCTTTAAAGTATGGAGTAAATCCTTGACATAGAATGGTTTACGCAACAAGGTCCACGGGCGGATGGCTTCAAGGGAAGGCGGGATCTGGTCCTGACAAAGGACAATGATCTTGATGCGTGGGTTGATGGTCCGCAGTGATTGGCCGATCTCCAGTACCCAGGTTTCCCCCAGGTCGAGGTCGAGGATGGCCAGTTCGATGGCAAATTCGTCGGCTTTGACAACCGCCGCCGCCTTGTTGTTGACGATGTGAATTCGATAGGGCCCCGTCTCCTGCAGGTTTTGGCGGATGGCGTCCGCGATTGCAGGGACAGGGGTGACAACAAGCAAGTCGCCATTCATCCTACAAAGTGTATCACGGTCAAAGGGGAGAGGCAAGCCAGAGGTCCGAAATGCAAGGAAATGTATATGGAAGGGAAAAGAACAGATCGAGGCAAATCCTGCCTGAGAATCGATATCAGGCAAATATGTCTATACAACTTGACTTTTAACCTTCACCTGTGCTATCAATAGAAAAATTTCTTTTAGGGATATTGTATGCACCGAGAACGAGTTTCGGAAAATGTGTTTTGGTTCCAAAGTGAAGTCTATGCGCAAGTAACGGCGGGAGTGGTGGCGGGACCGCAGTGGGCGGTGGTTATCGACACGTTGGCCCTGCCCGAAGAAACGGTGGGGATGCGGGAGTTCGTCGAGCACGAATTAGGCGTCCCCGTACGATACGTCATCAACACCCACCACCACGCGGACCATGCCTGGGGCAATTGCTTCTTCCCCGGCGCAACGGTCATCGCGCATTCGCGCTGCCGTGAGCTGCTCGATACACGTGGCAGGCCATCGTTGGAGGCGGCCCGCCGCCAGAATCCCCTGTTGCGACAGGTGAAGATCGTCCTGCCGCACATCACTTTCGATTCGGGTGAGTTCACGCTGCGCGTGGGCAAGAAGAATCTGATCCTCGCGCCCGCCACGGGTCACAGCGAGGATGGGATCAGCGTGCTGGTGGAGGAGGATCGTGTGCTCTTTGCGGGCGACGCCTTCATGCCCCTGCCATACGTGGTGGACGGCAACCTCGACGAGAACGTGGCCTCCATCAAGAAGATCGGCCGCATGGGCCTGGAGAATATCATCCAGGGCCACGGCGACATCATCCTGCGCGGCGAGATCGACGCGGCCGTGAAGGAGAACCTGAACTATCTGGCTGCCATCCGCAAGG
>CALFXA010000116.1 GCA_937928015.1 uncultured Anaerolineales bacterium
GCTGATCGCGGGCACCACGGGCTCGGGCAAGTCGGTGTGCGTCAACGCCATCATCACCTGCTTTCTGATGTACAACACGCCCGATGACTTGCGCATCGTCCTCGTGGACCCCAAGCGTGTGGAGCTGACAGGCTATAACGGCATCCCGCACCTGTTGGGTCCCGTGGTCGTCGAAATGGACCGCGTGATCGGCGCGCTGCAATGGATGACGCGCGAGATGGACAAGCGTTATCACGAGTTTGCCAAGGTTGGCGCGCGCAATATTGCCGACTACAACGCGAAGATGAAATTGCAGAACGCCAAGAAACTGCCCAACCTGGTCATCATAATTGACGAATTGGCCGACCTGATGATGATCGCCCCCGATGAGACCGAGAAGACCATCACCCGCCTGGCCCAATTGGCGCGCGCCACCGGTATCCACATGATCCTCGCCACCCAGCGTCCTTCCGTGGATGTGGTGACAGGCCTGATCAAGGCCAACTTCCCCGCGCGCATCGCCTTTGCCGTGGCCTCCAACACCGACAGCCGCGTCATCCTCGATCAGCCCGGTGCGGAGCGCCTGCTCGGCCGCGGTGACATGCTCTACCAGTCCCCGGATGCTCCATCGGCGGCGCGCCTGCAGGGCGTGTTCGTCTCCGATCACGAAATCCAGAAGTTGGTCGAGTTCTGGCACAACCAGGCGGCGGGAGCCAGTCCCTACGCCGTGGCCGGTGACATGCCTGCCGACTCGATACCCACGGGCGTGCCGCTCAAGCAGCAGCCGCTCTGGGACGAAATAGAAAAATCGGACGAAGACCCGCTGCTCGATGAAGCCATCGACATCGTGCGCCGTGAGGGACGCGCCTCGGTGTCCATGTTGCAGAGGAAGCTGCGTATTGGCTATACCCGCTCCGCCCGTCTGGTGGATAAGCTCGAAGAGAAGGGCATCGTCGGCCCGCCCGAGGGCGCGACGCAGGTCCGCCAGGTGCTGGACTACGGTCAAACCGCTCCGCCCAAGGACGATGGCGCCTGAAATTTGATATAATTTGTGTCGCGCCCTGGTAGTTCAACGGACAGAACAAGGCACTCCTAAGGCTTAGATATAGGTTCGATTCCTATCCGGGGCACCACGATTTTTTAAGGTTTATTTCCCCTCAAAAACCTTGTCAGACAAGTTACCCTATAGTATTATTCTCATCGGCAAGCGCTAGGGTGCCCCCCTCACCCTGGCGCTTGCCATTTAAGTTGAAAAATAGGTACGCTATTAGCGTACAAAAAAGAGGTTGGACATAAAAGTCCAACCTCTTTTTTGTTATGCATCTTGGATTGGCAGCCAGGCCAGCACATTCTGGATCATCTTATCCCAGAAGTCCCAGGTGTGTTCACCGGGACCTTCCTCGTATGTGAAATCCAGCGGCAGGGACAGGGCGCGATCGCGGAAGCGCAGGTTGTCCTGGTAGAGGAAATCTTCGGTGCCGCAACATTGATAGAGTTTGGGCTTGGTCCGTCCGCGGGCAACTCGTTCGGCCAGGACGAACAGGTCGTGGTCGCTGCCAGCGACTTTCCTCAGGTCGCCGAAGATGTTGCGCATCTCTTCCAGCCAGATGTCACTGTTGGGATCCGGGCTGGACTTGACCACCTGGCTAATGTCCACCGCGCCTGAGAGGCTGGCGGCGGCGGCGAAGCGGTTGGGGTGGGTCAGAGCCAACTTGAAGGCACCGTAGCCGCCCATCGAGAGGCCCGCCACGAAGTTGTCGGCGCGGGCAGCGGAGAGCGGGAACAGGTCGCGGGCCACGGCGGGGACCTCCTCGCTGATGAACTGCCAGTACTTGCCGCCGTGGACCATGTCGGTGTAGAAGCTGAGGTGGACGGCGGGCATGACCACGGCTAGGTTGTACTTTTCAGCGTAGCGCTCGATGGAGGTCCAGCGTTGCCAGGCGGTGTGGTCGTCGGAGTGACCGTGAAGCAGGTAGAGGGTGCGATAGGTGGGCTTGTCGCCGCGTTTGGCCTTTTTGAGGGTACGCTGCGGCAGGATGACGTTCATGCTGCAACGCAGGCCCAGGGTCTCGGACATGAAGTTGACGTCGGTGAGGATCATGGCTTGGTTCTCGTGGTTGGAATGGGATAGTAGACGATGGACCGTGGACGGTCTAATGGAATTTCCCAACAATTTTCTCGACCGCATCCAAAATCTCGCCCGATTTGACCAGTGCCTTCATGGTGTTGTGATCGGGATAGAGCGGGCGGTCCACTTCGAGGTGCTGCACGTGTTTGCGGATGGTCTCGCGTGCGGCCTGCGTGCCCTTGCCTGGATGGAACTCGCGGAAGTCGAGGGCCTGGGCGGCGGCCATGAATTCGATGCCGAGCACGCCGTAAGCGTTGTCGAGGATCTGGGTGTTCTTGAGGGCGGTGTTCATGCCCATCGAGACGAAGTCCTCCTGGTCGGCGGCGGCGGGGATCGACTGGATGCTGGCGGGGGTCGAGAGAATGCGCTGCTCGACGATTAGATGGTCGGCGGTGTACTGGCTGAGCATCAAGCCAGAGTAGAAGCCAGGCTCGTGTGCGAGGAAGTCGGGCAAGCCCTGCGAGAGCGCGGGGTTGGTGAGACGGTTCAGGCGGCGTTCGGCCAGCACACACACCATCGTGATGGCGGCCCCCGCCATGTCCATCGGTAGGGCCACAGGCGTGCCCTGGAAGTTGGCGCCCGTCAGAGTCAGCTTCAGTTCGGGGACGAAGATGGGATTGTCGCCCACGCCGTTCAGCTCGATCTCGACCTGTGAGCGGGCATAGGCGATGGCGTCGCGCGCCGCGCCGATGACCTGCGGGGTGGAGCGCATCGAGTAGGCGTCCTGCACCTTGGTCTTCATCTTGCCCGTGGTCAGGTCCGAGCCTTCGATCATCTTCATGAGATTCTGCGCCGACTTGACCGCGCCGCCGAATCCGCGCAGCTCATGCAGCTTGGTGTTGTACGGCTTGAGGTTGCCAAGCAGCGCCTCGATGGACATGGCCGCGGCGATCTCAGCCTGCCTGAGGAAGCGTTCCATGTCGTAGATATTGAGGGCCGAGATGGCGGTCAGCAGGTTGGAGCCGTTGATGGCAGCCAGCCCGTCGCGGGCCTGCAAGCCAGGGACAGGGATGCCCGCCCGCTTCATGGCCTCCGCACCTGGGAGCCGTTCGCCGTTAAAGAAGGCTTCGCCTTCGCCCATTAGCAACAGGGCGGCCTGCGCCATGGGAGCCAGGTCGCCGCTCGCGCCGACCGATCCCTTTTGACAAACCACTGGTGTGACGCCCTTGTTGAGCATCTCCACCAGCGTTTGGGTGATCTCGGGTCGGCAGCCGGAGTTGCCGTGCGCATGGACGTTGATGCGTCCCGCCAGCGCCGCGCGTACGTGCTCGACCGGCGCGGGGTCGCCGATACCGGCGGCGTGATTGTAAATGAGGTATTTCTGGAATTCCTTCACCTGCTCGTCGTTCAAAACCTTCTCTGAAAACTCACCGATGCCGGTGTTCGTGCCGTACATGATCTCTTTCGCAGCCAGTTTCTCTTCGAGCATGGCGCGGCAGACCTTGATGCGCTCCAGGGCTTCAGGGGCCAACTCCACCTTCTCGTTAAAACGGGCGATGGCAACGATTTTTTCGATGGTGAGAGACGAACCGTCGAGGGTGATGGTCATGGGCAAATCTCCTGTATGGGGTTGTTTGCATTGTACTCCCAAAGGCAGGGTGAAATTCGTCATGGGTGTGTCCCCATTTGCAGGTGACATCAGGTGACATCCATCGACCCGCTTAATCGTACTCGGCGCTGGAAATCCTGTTCCGCCCAAGTTGTTTGGACTGGTACATAAGCTGGTCTGCTTTTTGCAGCATGGCATCCACCGAGGATGGCGGAGAGGCAAAGGTGGCCACGCCCACGCTGAGCATGATGGGCAGGGGGGAGGTCCGTACCTCTTCTGTGATGGCCTGCTCCACCTTTTGCATTGCGGATAAGGCTCCCGCCTGGGCTGTGTCGGGCAGCAGCAAGACGAACTCATCCCCGCCGACGCGGGCAAACACATCGATTTTGCGGATTCTCTTCGAGACAACGGTGGCAACGCTCCTAAGAAGCTTGTCGCCCTCGCTATGACCCAGCCTGTCGTTGAATCGCTTGAAGTTGTCGATGTCGATGTAAGCCAGGCTGAGCGGTGTCCCGTTCCGTCGCGCCCGCTCGATCTCCATTTCGGCCCGGTCGTAGAACTCGCGGCTGTTGGGGATGCCCGTCAGATGATCGGTGCGCGACTGGTTGTGTTCGTGCAGGAGGGCCTGTTTGAATTCCCACAACAATTCGACGATCCCCAGAAACAGGATCAGGCGCACAATCGCGTTGACGTAACGGATGAACTCTTGGGAATACGCCCGCTCTGAAAACATGTTGAACGTGAGCCAGGCCGCAATGCCGAGGATGGCCAGAATCCTGCCCATCTTTGGGCCGATATACCAGGTGACCAGCGCGATGGGGATCAGATAGAAGAAAGAGATGGCGATCTCGAAATGGGTTTGATGATCGAGATAGACGAACAGGGCCAACAACAGGAACGACAGGATCAGCACGGCGTTCTTGTCAGCCCGTGATAACAATTTATTGAGGCGAATCAGGGCCTGGCGCATGAGGCGACTTTTCTCCATCCTAACATTTCCTGTCGATTTTGGGGCACAAGCGGACCCTTATCCGCTTTTCGTCCCCGCATTGAGGGTCGACCTGACTTGCACATAAAAAATTGATTCTTACTGCAACTCTTGTCCTGAAACTTGGCATGGCCTGCCGTCTTGTTCATTGCGCTTTTTGCCCTAATGGATCGGTGTTGGGGAAGAGGATGACGAACTCATCTCTACAAGAATTCATGGATGCGCGCCAGCGAGATTCCCATTTCAATTATTTTTATCATACTCATTTTGTTCGTTTTTTCAATGATGCCGCCCTTTTTCCACGTCCTGTTTGGTTAAATCTGGACAAATAATAGAATTTATTTGCAAGTTTTTAGCACTTTGTTTGTGCTATTATAAAATCATGCAAGCTAAAGTGCCCGAGGATAACTTCCATAAGCATCTGATCGACAATCTATATGATGGGGTGTACTTTGTCGATATAGAACGCCGTATTACTTACTGGAACAGAGGCGCGGAGCACATCACTGGCTATTTATCCGAGATGGTTGTGGGGACCTTTTGTAACAATAACCTGCTCAATCACATCACCGATAATGGAAAGCATTTATGTGAAGATGGCTGCCCCCTGTTGGAAACGATCCGTGATGGTAGGGAACGCGAGGCTGAAGTGCACCTGCGGCACGCTGAAGGGCACCGCGTCCCCGTTCTCATCCGCACCGCTCCAATTCTAGATAAGTTCCACAATATAATTGGCGCCGTGGAAGTTTTTAGTAATAATCAGTCGCTGTTCAGCATCCGTCGCAAGGTCTCTGAACTGGAAAAGAAGGCCTACTACGACACCCTCACCGGGTTGGCCAACCGTGTATTTACCGAAATGAAGTTGATGGCCGCTTTTGCGGAATACAGTCAGCACAAACTACCCTTTGGTTTGCTGTTTATCGACGTGGACCATTTCAAGCAGGTCAATGACGTATATGGGCACGAAATGGGAGACAAGGTTTTACAAACAGTGTCGAGGAACCTGTCTGTGCACCTAAGGGATACTGATACTTGCGGTCGCTGGGGTGGAGAAGAGTTCGTGGTGATTGCCATGAATGTAGATGAAAGGCGCCTGCGCATCATTGCGGAAAAGGTGCGTGCCATGATTGCTAATTCGACCATCCAGATAAGGGATCAAACCCTTCAAGTAACGGTCTCGATTGGTGCGGCCCTGGTCCATGGAGGAGATGACCCGTCTACCCTGGTCCAGCGCGCCGATGAACTGATGTATCAAAGCAAACAGGATGGTAGGAATCGCGTCACAATAACATCCTGAAGCGGCAGATGCCTTCCTGACTCGGTATATATGATATTGAGTATGGGGGTAGAATAAGTTACGCGACCATCGAATATAAAAGGAATATCTATGAACAGGATTTCCAGTAGGTGGAAATGGACGGCATGGGATTGGCGCGCATTGGGGATTGCCGTGCTGTACATATTGATCGGCGGCCTCTGGATCCCGTTTACCGACTGGTGGGCTGCTGATTTTGCTAGAGGCAATCAACAGATCCTGACTCAGATCAGCATTTACAAGGGGTGGGTCTATGTGTTGGTGACGGGCCTTCTGCTCTATTGGCTTGTCCGTGTCAATAACCATTCCCTGCATGCCATCAATCAAAAATACGTTTTACTGGCCGAGAACATCTCGGATGTAGTTTGGATCCTTGACCTGGATGACGGATGCTTTACCTACATAAGCCCATCCGTCCAGCATTTGCGAGGCCTGACCTCTGAAGAAGCCCTGCGCGAGACTCCGCAGCAGGCTCTTTTGCCCGAGAGTTGGGAACATGTTACATCCGCCCTGGCGGGGCGTATCGAGGAGTTCAAAGACGGGGTCAGCAGGATTTATATGGATGTTCTGGCCCAGCCTCGAAAGGATGGCTCCGTGGTGTGGGTGGAAGTCACCAGCCGTTTGGTGGTCAACGAGGAAAATGGACACTTCGAGGTGTATGCCGTCAGTCGTGATATCACCGAACGCAGGCGGGCGGGGGAGCTTCTTAACACTCTGGCAAGATTCCCTGCAGAAAACCCAAACCCGATCCTACGCGTGGATAAAGACGGCATCATTCTATATGCCAACCTTGCCAGTGAACCCATCCTGACAGTATGGGGATGCAGGCCCGGCCAGATGGTCCCCGACGATTGGCGGGAGTCGGTTAGTGATACCTTGCAGACGGGCCAGGATCGCGTATTGGAAATCCACTGCGATGGGCGTTTGTTTGCCTGCGACTTACATCCCCTCACAGACCTTGGGTATGTCAATGTCTATGGGCGGGATGTCACCGAATAGCGCCAGGCGGAGAAAATCGTGCGGGAAAACCAGGCCATGTTGAACATGGCGGAGGAGGGGGCGGGAATGGGGAGCTGGCGCTGGGACCTTGCCACCCGGAAGGTAATCTGGTCGGAGCAGATGTATCGCCTGTTTGGGGTGGAAACGGAAGATTTTAATGGGGATGTCGATCGTATCATTGCAGAGCGTGTTCATCCAGATGACATTGCCGCCGTACAGGAATCCAACCGTAAGGTGCTGGAGGAAGCCAACCCTCTTCCCTTGTCCTATCGCATTTGTCTGCCCGATGGAAAAGAGCGAACCGTCTGGGCGCAAGGCAGGCTGGTGGCAAATGAACTGGATACTACGGTCGCCCTGGTGGGATATGTCCAGGACATCACCGAACGGGTACGCTCTGAAAGAACGATTTTGCAAATGCAGCGCCTGTACGCCACGCTCAGCCAGGTCAACCAGACCATCGTACGCGTGCAGGACCCATTGGAATTGTATCGCTCCATTTGCCATTTGGCCGTGAAGTTTGGAGGGTTTGCATTGGCCTGGGTGGGGTTGCTGGATGAAACCAGCGGCGATATCCTGCCTGTGGCAGCCAGCGGCCTGGACGTGGACCACTGGCCGTTTCCTATCGTTAATTTGAACGATGAATTGTTTGCCCATCACCTGACCACACTGACAATCCGTACTTCCAGCCTGCAGATCAGCGAGGACGTTCAATCCGATCCGCGCCTGGCTGCCATGCAAGCGACCCTGCGGCAATATCCTTTCCATGCGGCGGCTACGGTGCCGCTGAATAAAGGCGGACGGACGGTTGGTGTGTTGTCAATTCTTTCTTCCGAGGTCGGCTTCTTCAAGGCACACGAGGAACAACTTCTGCTCGAGGAGATGGGCATGGATATCTCCTTCGCGCTGAACAGCATCGAGAGTGAAAAGATCAAACGTCAATGGGCGGATGCCTTCGAGCACTGCGCTCATGGTATCGCCATCGAGTTGCCGTCGGGCAGGATTCTGACTTGCAATCCCGCCTTCGCGAGTCGGCAGGGATACACCCTTGATGAGGTTGCCTCCAAACCGATTCTGGAAATGTACGTTCCAGAGGAACGGGAACACGTCAGGGACTGGATCGAAGAGGCGGACCGTTCGGGCCATGTTCAATATCAGGCGCGCATGGTTCGCAAGGATGGACATATCTATCCCGTCCAGATGGACGTGGTCAGCGTGCGGGATGAGTCGGGGAATTTGCTCTATCGTGTGGAGACCCAGCAGGACATCACAGCGCGCAGGCGGGCGGAACAAATTCAGCGGGAGATGGAATTGCGTTTTTCGAAGATATTCCAGGCCAGCCCGGTCGCGATCAATATTTTCTGGCTTTCAGATAACCGCTCCCTGGATGTCAACGATGCCTTTTTGGAGATGACCGGCTATTCGCGTGCCGAGGTTCTTGGTCAGACTGCCGATGACCTGAATCTGTTCGTGGACGCCGAAACGCGCATAAACTGGATGGAAAAACTGCGAGCCGGTCAACGGGTCATCAATCAGGATGCCCGAATCCGCCGCAAGAATGGCGAGATTCGCAATGCGTTGGCCTCGCTCGACAGAATCGAGATCAATGGGGAGCCGATGATCCTGGTGCTTGCCACGGATATCACCGAGCGCAAGCGGGCAGAGCAGGCATTGCTCGACAGCGAGGAAAAATTCAAATATATCTTCGATCATTCCCCCATCGGGAAATCGATCACCACGCTGGATGGACAGCTCAGTGTGAATCAAACCTTTGCCGACATGCTGGGTTATTCCATCGAGGAAGTGCAAGGCCGTACCTGGCAGGAACTGACACACCCGGAGGATGTCGAGCTTAATCTACAGGCACTGGACCCCGTGCTTGCCGGGAAAAAGGAAACGGCCCGCTTGGTCAAGCGTTATCTGCACAGGGATGGCTCCATCGTGTGGGTGGACTTGAGCACCAGCCTGCGTCGGGACTCGGACGGTGAGCCGCTCTATTTCATCTCTGCAATCGTCAATATCACCGAGCGCAGGCAGGCAGAAGATGCTTTGATGGAGAGTGAGCGTCAATTGCGCGCCCTGGTCACATCATTGGACGATATCGTCTGTGAATTGGATGAGCGCGGCGTCTATCGGAACATCTGGGCGGCGGACGAGAACTTGTTGCTCCGTCCTCGTGCACAGTTGTTGGGACGGAGCATGCCCGAGATTCTGGGCGGCGAGATCGGCCGTCTCTTCGAGGAGACGATTCCTCGTGTGTTGTCCAGCGGGACACCGGAGAATATCGAATATCCGCTCAAGATCATGGAAAGCGAGTATTGGTTCCTGGCGCGCATCAACCCGATCAAGTTCGGCAGCGAGGCCCCGCATACAGTGTCCCTGCTGGTTCGTGATATCACCGACCGCAAGGCCGCTGAAGAGGCCAGACGCGCCAGTGAAGCGCGCTTCGCCACCGTGTTCAATTCCAGTCCGATGGCTATTGCCATTACAGGTATTCGGGATAATTGTCTCATGGATGTCAACCCGGCCTGGCAGGCCATCACAGGCTGGACCAGGGATGAGGTCATTGGTCATCCTCCAGACAAGTTCAACCTGTGGGTCGATCCTTCCGAACGTGAGCGGATGATCAAGACCATGTTCGACAAAGGAATGGTGCAGGGCTTCGAAATGAGAGGACGTAAAAAATCTGGGGAGACCGTCAATCTGTTGATGTCGACAGAACTGATCATGGTGGCGGGTGAACAGTGCATTTTATCGGTTGCCCAGGACATTACCGAACGGAAGCGGACGGAACAGGAGATCCAAAAACGGAACGCTGACCTGCTGCTCATCAACGATCTAAATGAGGTGGTAAACCGCGGGAAGGATCTTAACAGTATTTTAGAGGTGTTGGCCCGCGGAGTTCGCAATACCTTCACCGCGCAAGACACAACCGTCTACCTGCTCAGCCCTGATGGACAATACCTGGAGATGCAAGGGAGCACGCTCCCGAAGCAGATGGCGGGCCAGATCGAAAAAATGATCGGCATGCCCATTCCCAGAATCCACATCCCGCTTTCCAGAGCGACGTGCTTCACTCAGTTGTTGTCCGACCCCCAGGGGAGGATCGTGAGCGATCCAAACGAGATCCTGCAATGGGTCAGGGAATTTGCGGAAACGACCTTCCTGCCTAAAGTGCTGTATTCCACTGTTTTAAAGCTGATAGAGCCGATCTATCGACTTTTGGGAATTCGTTCGATCCTCTCTGTTCCTTTGATTTCCTCGGACCAGATAATCGGTCTGATAGACATCACGAGCAAGGGCGAATTCACTGCGGAGGATCTGGAGCGTGTCCGCACGATCAGCCGTCAGGTCACGGCCGCCATCCTCCGAAAGCAGGCGGAGGAACGGGCCCAACTTCAGTTACGGCGCCTGCGTGCCTTGAACGAGATCGACCGCGTCATCAACGCCAGCCTCGACATGCACCTGTCTCTCGATATCCTGCTCAGCGAGATGTTATCCGAACTCAACGTGGATGCGGCCTCGGTCCTGTTGTTGAACCCCGTCTCACAAATGCTGGAGTATGTTGACGGCAAGGGGTTCCATACTCCGCAAATCAAATACTCACGCATGCGTATCGGGGAGGGACTCGCGGGCCAGGTCGGCCTGGAGCGCAAACCGCTGCATATCTTTAGCCCGGACGGAGTGGATGACCGGAACAAACGGGCTGAACTGTTTCGGAATGAGAAATTCGTGGAATATTATGGAGTCCCATTGGTGTCGAAAGGGGTGCTCAAAGGAGTGCTAGAAATATTCCATCGCTCCCCCCTGTCTCCCGATCCGAGCTGGAGCAAATTTCTGGAGACCCTTGGCGAGCAGGCGGCCATCGCTGTGAACAATGCGCAGCTTTTCGAGGAGATCCAGCGGTACAACCTGGAGTTGGTCACCGCCTACGACGCTACCATCGCGGGCTGGTCCCGTGCCCTGGACTTGCGCGATAAGGAAACCGAGGGTCATTCGCAACGCGTCACCGAATTGACCCTGCAATTGGCGCAGAGGATGGGGATGAACGAGATCGAACTTCAATATGTTCGGCGCGGATCGCTCCTGCACGACATCGGAAAACTGGGCGTGCCCGACCATATCCTCTTCAAGCCAGACAAGTTCACCGAAGAGGAATGGGAGGTCATGAGACGACATCCCGTGTATGCGCATGAGATGCTTTTGCCGATTGATTACCTGCGGCCTGCGATTGATATTCCTTATTGCCACCACGAGAAATGGGACGGCACGGGATATCCGCGCGGCCTGAAGGGAGATCAAATTCCCCTGGCAGCGCGGATATTCGCCGTGGTGGATGTGTGGGACGCCCTGCGCTCCGACCGCCCATATCGTCCCGGTTGGTCGCCCGAACAGGCCCACGCGTATATCGTCGAACAATCGGGCAAGCACTTCGATCCCAAGGTGGTCGAAGTATTCTTGGAGTTGATCGGAGAGGCGTAGAACGTTTTTCATAAGCGCCGCGAAGGACCCGATGGGCTGAAACCGTCGGGTCCTTATTTTGGTACAATCAATCCCGTTATGCGCCTGACCCTGCGAACCACGTCCTTGTTGGCCGCCTTGCTGGTGTTTACTTCCCTGACTCTGCCCGCCTGGTTCCGCGGCGAATATCCGCACCCGGCCGGGCCCGCCTTCGACAAATTTGACACTCGTCAATATCTGCGCGAGGCCGAGCGAATCCATCCCGAAGTCATCTTGTTAGGCGACTCGATCCTTACCAAAGGCGTGGACCTGGAAATTTTTCAGGCGCAGGTTGGCGTGGCAGCTTACAAGATCGACATCCCAGGTTCATCCTCCGCGTTGTGGTACCTGCTGGTCAAATCCACCATCACGGACCTTGAGCCTGCTCCCCGTGTCCTGGTCGTCCTCTTCCGCGATAGCATTCTCACCGCTCCCACCTTTCGGACGACGGGTCCCTACTTCGACCTGATCGACCGGTTTGCCGCTCCCGACGACTCGTTGGTGATCGAACGTGCCTACCTCCCACAGTTGACTCCGTTACAGGTGGCCTTGCAGGAATACTTTCCGCTTTACACCTATGGCGAAATTCTGCGCGTCAAACTGGACTCGGGTCTGCGCCGCCTCCTGCCGCAAGCATTCGGCTGTGATGGCGAATGCGCTGATGATGCCATGACGAACGTGTTGGGCGACATGCGCCCCGAGGTCTTCGCCCAGTCCATCCTGCGAGCCGAATCGGTGTTGTACTCTCCAGCGGAGCTCGACTTCAACGCACGGGTGAACCAGTCCTTTCTGCCCGAGATCGTCCGCTTGACACAGGAACGCGGAATACAACTGGTCTTTGTGCGCGCGCCCACGAACATTTTCCCGAATCCCGCCGACGAGCCGCCCGCCCTGCACGCCTATCTCGCGGACCTGCAAGCCTGGCTCGCCGCTCGCGACATTCCCCTGATCGACCTCTCGCGCGTGGATGGCATCGGCCCTGAGCAATTCGTGGACCCTCATCACATGTCGCTGGAAGGCAAAGCCATCTTCACGCCCATCTTTGCTGATGCGGTGAAGGTATATCTCAAGTAGGAATACAGGTATCGAATGGAAACCGAATTCATTCCCACCATTGCCATGAGCATTCACGCTCACCCCGACGACCAGGAGTTCACTGTGGCGGGCACGCTGGCCCGCTGGGCGCGGATGGGCTGTACCGTTATTTCGGTAATCATCACCAGCGGCGACTCGGGTTCGAACGATCTTGCCCACGGTACGGCCTACAAATCCACGCTGGCGGTTTTGCGCGAGGATGAACAACGCGCTGCCAATGCCGTCCTCGGCATCCGCGAGACAATCTTCCTGCGCTACCCCGACGGCGAACTCGAAGCCACCGTCGCGCTGCGCAAAGACCTGACCCGCCTGATCCGTCAGTACAAGCCCGAAGCCGTGGTGACAGGCAACCTGGAAGCGGCTTTTTACGGAAACGAATATATCAATCACCCCGACCATCGCGCCGCAGCCGAGGCGGCCACCTACGCTGTCTTCCCGTCAGCGGGGACGCGGCTCATCTTCACCGACCTGCTCGAAGCGGGCTACGAGCCGCACAACGTCAAGCGCCTGTACATCCACGGCGTGGAGAAACCCGATGCCTGGGTCGACATCAGCGGCGACATCCAGACCAAGGTCGAGGCCTTGCGGAAACATGTCAGCCAGTTGGGCGGGTGGGACCCTGAGTCGATGATCCGCGAGTGGGCCGCCGAGGAAGGTAAAGAAAAAGAGCTGGCCTTTGCCGAGGCGTACAAGGTCATGGTGCTGGTCAAGGACGAGGAGCCTGGGTGAACTTCACCAGTTACGATTTCCTGCTTTTCTTTTTGGCCGTCTTCGTGCTGTATTGGCTGGCGCGGGAGCGACGCCTGCAGAATGTGTTGTTGCTGGCCGCCAGCTATGTTTTCTATGGCTGGGTGCATCCGTGGTACGCGCTGATGCTCGGCCTCTCGACCCTGGCCGACTACTTCATCGCTCAGGGCATGGCCAAAACGCCCGAGCGCAAACGCGGATTGCTGTGGCTGTCCCTGCTGGTGAATCTGGGGGTACTGGGATTCTTCAAATATTACAACTTCTTCAATCCCGCGCTGATCGATGCACTGAACAGCCTCGGTGTACACGCCGATCCGTTGCTGGTGCAGATCGTGTTGCCTGTGGGTCTGTCCTTCTACACGTTGAAGAAACTGGGCTACGTACTGGACGTCTCGAACGGGACACTCAAGCCGACGCACAGTCTGCTGGATTTCGCCCTGTACGTATCGTTCTTCCCGCAGATCGTGGCGGGACCCATCGACCGACCCCGCAGCCTGCTTCCGCAACTGGAAGCGACTCGCGTCTGGAAGATGGAGTATTTCCACCGCGCCTGGCCGTTGCTGGTGATGGGCTTCTTCAAGAAGATCGTCATTGCTAACACCATCAGTTCCATCGTGGACCGTGTCTTTAGCCTGAACGCGCCGAACTCGGTGCTGATCATCCCTGCCACGTTGGGCTTTACCCTGCAAATCCTGGCGGACTTTTCCGCCTATACGGATCTGTCTCGCGCCTCCGCCCTGTTGTTGGGGTTCGAGACTCCCGAGAACTTCAAGACCCCATACCTGTCACTCTCTCCGACGGAGTTCTGGAATCGCTGGCACATTACACTCTCGACCTGGCTGCGCGATTACATCTTCTTCCCGTTGCGCCGCGCGTTGATGCGCAGCCAGCGTCCGGTGCCTGAATGGGTGATCCAATCCGCGCCGCCGCTGGTGACGATGTTGGTGAGCGGTGTCTGGCACGGTGCAGGCTGGACGTACCTGGCCTGGGGCGGGATGTATGGCCTGCTGATCGTGGCGTACCAGGCCCTCGGTCTGCGTGGCGAGTGGAAACCGCAGGGGCGGATGAAGGTCTTCTTCGCCTGGCTGGTGATGTTTGCATTTGTCGTCTTCGGCTGGTTGTTATTCCGCTCCTATTCGTTGACCTGGGCGCTGCAATCCTTGTTTTCCAATCCCTTTGCCTCTACATTAGAGGAACGAGTGGTGGGCCTAATCACGCTTTCGCTGACCCTGTTTTATTCGGCGCCATTGGTCGTCAAGTTGCTCATGGACCGCTACCTGCCCGCCGACTCTTATTTCCATGCGTTGTATTACGCCATCGCCACCCTGGTCGTGATCGTCTTCCTCAACTCGACTACTTCTGACTTTATCTACTTCCAATTCTGACTCGCATGTTTAGAAAATACCTGCTTTCGCTGCTTGCTCTGGCATTGCTATCTTCTGTATGGATCACACAGAAGTAAGATCTTCCTTATCCCAAGCCACTCGGGCCGATCTTCGATGCCAGGGTCAAACAAGTCCACCTACACTGCATCGAGAATGCCCAGCCTGACGTGGTCCTGTTGGGAGATTCGACCCTGCGGCTGGGCGTGGACGCAGACCAGCTTTCGTCTGCGCTGGGGCACGAGACCTACAAGGTGGCCATCCCAGGTTCGGCCTCGGCGATTTGGTACCTGGCACTTAAGAATATCATCCTGGAATCCTCGTACAGACCTGCAACCCTGGTACTCTTCTTTCGCGATACCCTGCTTACCCGTCCTGATGATCGTGTGACAGGACGTTATTTTGCTCTTGTGGATGAGCTGGCAGGCCGCCATGAGCCGCTGGTTACGCAATTGTCGTATGTTCAGCAAATGTCCCCTATTGAAAAAATAATGGATCAATACTTTCCCATGTATGGGGATAAATCCATGCTCAAGGATAAACTTGAGTATGCTCCTCGCTATGAGCCGTCTGTCCGCCTGCTCAACTGTAACCAGGAGTGCGCAGACGCTGCGGTAAATACTCTCTTTGAAACCGCCAATCTTCGGCCTGAATCTGCCCACCAAACGCTCATCAACGCCGAGATCGGATTGTATGGCTCAGGGGCTGAAGACTTCGCCCATCAGGTGGACCGTTCCTACCTGCCCGAAATCGTCCGTTTGTGCCAGGAGAACAGTATCCGCCTGATCCTGGTCCACACTCCGACCCAGGTCTACCCGACCCGCAACTCGGAGCCCGAGTTCATCCGCCGTTACCTCGCGGATTTGCAATCCTGGCTTGAGGCCCGCGATGTGACCTATCTCGACTTTTACCACGATCCACGTATCACCAGCGATATGTACCTGGATGCCGTCCACATGAACGAGCGGGGCAGGGTCGTCTTTACGGAAGCCTTGTCCGAGGCCTTGAGGCCGATCCTCAAATAGTTAGAACACGAACCAGCCCACGAGGACGGAGGCCAGCACCAGCGTGATGTTGTCGATGTCCTTGTGAGGCAGGGACTCGACCACAGTTCCCACCAGGGCCACCAACGTGATGGGGAGCAGGTACCCGCTGAACGGTACGCTGAATACCCCCACCGCAATGTAGATGAACAGAATGACGGCGGTCATGATCCAGCCGCCGAAGAACACGCTCAACGATCCTGCCACCGACTTCTCTCCGCTCCACGGCAGTTTGGGCGAAGCCACGCGCCGCCCCACCACGTCGGCCAGTCCGTCGCCACCACACATCATCATCAGCGCGGCGATACCGATAGGCGAGTCCTTCCAGAAAACGAGGGTCAACACCACAAAGGCAATGCCGTAATACAACGGTCCGCGCAGGATTTCGCGCGGATTTCCCGTGCGCGACATGGCCTGTACGGCGGCTTCGTCTTTCAGGATGCCCAGGCCCACCAGCGCAAACTGAACCACGATCATCAGCGGTACCAACCCCGCCAGCCAGCGCGCCTCGGGTTGATCGGCAAACATCAGCCAGCACAACACGAAGATCGGTCCTGTGCCGATGTGGATCAACTTGCGGCTCAGGCGGGATTCGATCCAGCCGCGATGGGCGAAGAAATCCATCAGGCGCAGGAATCCTATGGCGATGACCAGGGTCAGGAAGGCGGCGAGAAAGGTGTTCATGATTGCTCCAGGGTGGTTTATTGTTGGAACCCCCATCATAAACGAAAAGACACCCACGCACGGGTGCCTCGATAGGGATTGATAGGAATAGGTTCGTAAACCCGGCAGGCTTCGAATACTATCTTCTTAACGGGGCCGAAACCAACAACAGGGAAGTGGGCCCAGCAGGATTCGAATACCATCCCCTCAATGCGGGCCAAGACCAACAGCAGGGAAGTGGGCCCAGCAGGATTCGGATACTATCCCCTCAACGGGGGCCAAGACCAACAACAGGGAAGTGGGCCCAGCAGGATTCGAACCTGCGACCAAGCGATTATGAGTCGCCTGCGCTAACCGCTGCGCCATGGGCCCATTAAGTGCCAAGTGCTCCAGCATCGTGTGTCAGGCCGCCTGACACCTATCACCTGACACTGGAACACCGGGGAAGAGAGAGCGGGAGACGGGATTCGAACCCGCGAATATCAGCTTGGAAGGCTGATGCCTTACCACTTGGCGACTCCCGCAAGTTCCCTGATTTTACATGCAGGTGCGAAGTCAGTCAAGCACCTTGACCCTGATTTGATTCTCGTGTAGAATACCAGCCGCTATCAATGCCCTCGTAGCTCAGTGGATTAGAGCGCTTGCTTGCGGAGCAATAGGTCGCGTGTTCGAGTCGCGCCGAGGGCGCCAGGGAAGAGCGGAGCCATCCGCTCTTTTTCTTTTGGATGAAATCATGAATCGACGTCCCAACATTCTGCTGACCAATGACGACGGCATCCGTTCTCCGGGCCTGTGGGCCGCTGCTTCGACTCTCTCCCGCCTGGGATTTGTCACCGTGGCCGCGCCGCGGGATCAGTCCTCCGGCATGGGGCGCAGCTTGCCCAACACGTCCGATGGGATCATCCGTGAAGAGCAGGTGCAGGTCAACGGTCAGACATGGACGGCATACGCTGTCGGCGGGAGTCCCGCCCAGGCGGTATTGCATGCGGTCCTGGAGATCATGCCCGAAAAACCCGATCTGGTCGTTTCGGGAATCAACTATGGGGAGAATGTTGGTCTGGGCGTAACCGTCTCAGGGACGGTGGGGGCGGCCCTTGAGGGGGCTTCGTTGGGGATCCCCGCCATGGCCATTTCGCTGGAGACTCATCCGCAGTATCATCTTTCCTACTCTGAAGAAATGGATTTTAGCCCCGCTGCCCACTTTGCAGAATATTTTGCCCGCCTCTTGCTGGGAGGACTCGCTGAGGTGGATGTATTGAAAGTGGAAGTTCCTTCCGATGCAACCCCTGACACACCCTGGGAACTGACGCGCCTTTCGCGTCAACGATACTACCAACCTGTCAAACCCGAACGCGCCTCGTGGGATCAACCTGCCACAGTGGGATACCGTGAAGCGGGCCGCCTGGATGATGAACCTCACGATACCGACGTGTACGTGCTGCGCCGCGGACGGCGGGTGGCCGTCACCCCACTCAGCCTGGACCTGACTGCGCGTGTGGAGCTGGGCGAATTCGAGAAAAGGTTGCGTAAATAAAAACGGGCCGTATGGCCCGTTTTGAATTTAAAGCTGCGGACTGAGACGCCCGACCAGTTTGTCTTTGGTCTGGTAGCCTGTGACACGATCCTTGATCTCGCCGCTCTTGAAGAGCATCAGAGTGGGGATGCCCATCACACCGTATTGGACCATGATGTTCGGATTCTGGTCGGCATCCAGTTTCACCACTTTGACCTTGCCCTGCCATTCCTGCGCCAGTTGTTTGACAACGGGGTCGAGCATCTTGCAGGGCTGGCACCAGGTGGCGGTGAAATCCACCAGTACAGGCTCGCTGGAATTCAAGACCTCGTTTTGGAAGTCGGCCTCGGTTACATATTGCATTTCACTCATGATCAATCTCCGTTTATTTCGGGTTGCGAATTAACCTAAAAATGTTTCAGGTAATTTTACGTCAATTGCATGGATGCTTCCACCCGCGGAAATATTACGTTGACGTTCATTTGCGGGCATGATAGAATGCAATCCGCTTTGGCTACGGGCGCGTAGCTCAATGGCAGAGCAGTGGCCTTTTAAGCCATTGGTTGAGAGTTCGAATCTCTCCGCGCTCACAACAAAAATCCTCCAATTGGAGGATTTTTTTATTGGTATGGGAAGTTTTACGTTTTTTGACTTATCTTCTAAACTATCGCTCTTCCAGCATCCTCAGAAAGACCTCCACCACCTTGGGATCGAAGTGCCTGCCTGCTTCAGCACGGATGTATTCCAGTGCTTGTGCGCGAGGCCAGGCCCTTCGGTAGGTGCGGTCGGAGGTGAGGGCGTCATACACGTCCACCACAGCGAACAGACGGGCGGCCAGCGGAATCTGCTCTCCTTTTAGTCCGAATGGATAACCGGTCCCGTTCCATTTTTCATGATGATATTGGGGGATCTCCAAGGCGGGTGCAAGATATTGAATCGGGCGGAGCAGTTTGACGGCAATGGACGTATGCTGGCGCATGATTTCCCATTCCGCTGTGTCCAGCGGACCTGTTTTGAGCAGAATGGAATCGGGGATGGCCATTTTTCCGATGTCGTGCAGGATCGCGCCGCGACGGATGTGGATGATTTGCTGCTCGGTCAGCCCGAAGGCCGAGGCCAAATGGACGGTCATCTCGGTCACGCGCTGAGTGTGACCCTGGGTCTCGCGGTCGCGTAATTCGAGCGCCCGCGACCAACCCTCGATGGTGGCATCGTATGCCAGGATCAAGGCGGCGTTGGCACGCTCGTAGTTGTTGAAGATAATAGCGCTCTCGATGGCAATGGCTGCTTGTCCCGAGAGCATGTTCATGAAGTCCAGCCAGTCGGCGTTGGGGGAGAGCGGCGCGCGATGCAAGATCTCCAATACGCCGAGGATTCGCCCTTTGACAGCCAGCGGCACGGCAAAATAATCGGTGAAGCCTTCCTGTGCGAAGTGTGGGGAGCGCAGGAGATCGGTCTGGTGGTTCGACAGGTTGGCGATGCGGATGGTCTGCCGCGTAAGCGCGGCCCGCCCGGCGTACCCTTCGCCCATCCTGAAGGATGTGTGCATGAAAACGTCGGTGTGGAATCCACTGCCTGCGGCGTATTTGAGGAGCTGGGTCTGCGGTTCCACCAACAAGATGGAGGCCGCATCCACGTTGAGCTGGGTCTTGACCTGGTTGATTAACATGGTCAGGGTCAGGTTCAGGTCCAGGCTGGAGGTGATGGCCATGTCGATGGTGCGGAGCGCCGCCAGACGGTCCATCTGACGGCGCATGGCCAGTTCGTTTTCTTTTCGAAGGGTGATGTCGCGTAGAAATGCGGCAATCAACCCCTGGCCAAGAGGGGTCAACTGAGCTTCATACCAGTGCGTTTGTTGTTTGATGAAAAGCGAAAAATCGAAAACGCTGTCCTTCCCTGTTCGTTGGACACGTGAAAAAGCTTCATCGAATTTTATATGGGCTTCCACGGGCAGGGAATCTTGGATTCGGTTCCGTAACAATTCTGCGGGGGATGGCGAAAACAGAATCCGCCCTGCGCGGTAATCGAGCACGGTTCCGTCTTCTGATAGCACAAGTAACAGGTCTGATTGGGCCTGGAACACTGCTTGTAATAATTCATCAGAATCAGGTAAAGGTTGTTGCACAAGGTCTCCTGGTAGAAAAGACGCAGGGACGCGGGGCGCGGCAATCCCCTGATTGCCGCGCCCCCTGTGCCGCCGCGTCATCCGGTAAGCATCAGTACGATGAAGCAGTTTTGATTACTGATGCGGTCTTGCAGTTCATAGCTCGTCGCTAAGGGCGCGTCGTACCTGTTGCGCCAGATCGGGAAGCGATTTAGCACGGATGGACGTGATGAGCGCCTTTTCTTGCTCGGTGAGTTGGAAAGGCTGGCCCAAATAGCCTTCAGTCAATGCCTGCTCTGGTGTGCGCAAAAGGGTTTCGCAAAAGATGCGGCTGACCACTGCCGCGCTGAACACCCGGTTCAGTTCATTCATATTGGTTTGGGTTCTGATCTGGACTGGCGAAAATACGTCAAGGGTGATCATGGTCTTAAACCTGTCTTACCGAGGGCCGGTGGGATCATCCATGGGTGATCTGGCGATGATGAGAGTATCTGAAGGGAGGGCGACAAAAGACGACTGGTTATGTCGGGGTTCAATTTTGGCGGATGTGGTTTTCATGCAGCACCTCTTTTTTCTTTTTTGGTTACGATGACTGCATCTTACAAATCCCCAGGGTACAAAACAGGGTACAAAAAAGGCCCTCGCAGGGGCCTTTTTGGAGAATTATTGTTTTGTGGAGAAAATCACCCTAGGAGGCGGCGATATAAATCCTGGGTCTCTTGTGAGGGCGAAAATCCCAACTCGCCCAAAGCTGTCTTGCAGATTTGATATTGACGCTGGATGGCGGCCCGGTCGCCTTGAGCGGCGTAGGCCTTCATCAAGAGTTGATGGATAGTCTCAATATATGGGTCGGTCTTAAGCGCCCGTTGTCCCGTATCAATGGCTTGTTGGAACTGCCCGTTCTCCAGGCACAGTCCTGCCAGGTTTTCGAGTGCGGCCAGATACGCCTGTTCCAAACGGTCCCGTTCACCGATAGCCCAGGGCAGGTCTGTTTCGGCCAGATAGGGGCCGCGCACCAGGTCAACGGCTTTCTGGAGTTGCTCGATACGTTCGGCCGTGGTACGCGCCATGCGGGAGCGTGCCAGGTAGGTCTCGAAGGCTTCCACATCATATTCATAATCGAGCGAAAAATTGAAACGATAGTATTCCTCGTCGAAGAGAATCGCATCACGACGGGTGGCGCGCCTCAAGCGGAAGATGTAGGTCTTGAAGCGTTGTTTTAGGGTCTGTGGTTCATCCACTTCGGGCCATAGGGCGGCAGCGATCTGTTCCTTGGTGACCAATCCACCTTTGAAAACCAGATAGAAGAACAGGTCGCGAACCGACTGTGTGCTCCACTCGGGCATGGTCACCACATGACCATCCACCTGGACCTCCGCCCGCCCGAAGGCGTGGATGACGAGGTTGGGAGCAGGCATCTGGATGGATTGTGCCAGCCGACGTAGGGAGCGCCGCACGCCCGGCCAACGCGCCTTGATGCGGGCTGCCTTATCGAGCAGCGTATTCAGGCTGCGACCCACCTGCGGGTCCTTGAGCATGGACTTTAACCAAGGCGATGCCTGTTGAACCCCGACCAATAAAGCATGTTCGGGACGAATATTCAGGTGGAGCAGGTCTCGGATTTCAACACGAGCTTCGTCAATTTTGTCGGCCTGGCCCAGTGCGGCGGCCAGCCACAAGCTGCTCGTGGCGCTTTCGACGGCACGTCCATTCCGGACAAACATGTCTTTGCTGATGCGGAAAGCCGCAATTGCCCGCGCATATTGTCCATTCAGCAGATGCAGGCGACCTTCGATCTGTGAATACAGTCCCTGATGATACAGGGACGAGATGGCCTTCATCTTTTTGTGGGCAATTTGGAGCGTCGTCCGTGCGTGCGTCGAATCTTCCTGCAGAATGGCCAGGCTGGCACGGGCCAGAACCAGGTAGACGTCAATGAAGGAGCCTTCCCATTGCTTTGCAAGCGGTTGGGCTTTTTCGTACGCCTGTCCAGCAGACTCGAATTCACCCACCTCGGCATATAGGTCACCCAATCCGACCAGGATGCTGGCCTCGGTCCGCAGATTTCGGCTCTTGCGCGCCAACGTCAATCCTGTTTCGTAGGTGTCGGCGGCCTGCTCATATTCTCCGTTTTGGTGTTGCAACACGGCCAGGTTGTTGATCACATTCGCTTGCGGAATTAGATTTTTTTCAGCCTGCCAGATTGCTAAGGCCTTTTGAAAGGCATTCTTTGCTGCTTCGACATCTCCCAGGGAACCATAGACCATGCCTGCTTCCAATTGCAGCCAGGGGATGCTGCCGGTCTCATTCAGGGCTGTGAAGAGGGCCAGCGAGTGTTCGATATATTTGATGGCTTCTAGGGCATGCCCGAGACGATATAGGTTGGCGCCTTTGAGACGTAACGCTTCGGCAAATGTGGGTTGCAGTTCGGGGTGCGTCTCTGTGAGCTGCAAGGCTTCTTCGGCATCCTTCAGCGAGGCTTCATAATTGCCCGTTGCGCGGTGTGCGACGGCGCGCCGCACCAAAGCCAGGGTCAAGCCGTTTAGGTCTGTGTCTTGGCGAGAGGCGGCAATGGCCTCGTTCAGCAGGGATAGGGCCTCGCGTGTGTCGCCCTTGCTGATTGTGATGGCCCCACGCAGGGAGACGAGACGGGTGCGCACCCGGATAAGGCTGGGCGGCAGACTGTTTACCCAATTCTCCAGGGTGGTGAGGGCATGTTGTAACATGGGTGTACCCGCGGCCTCCACCACGTCGGCCAGACGTTCAGGGTCGTTGATCTGCTGGCAGGTGTAGTAGGCCTTTTCCCACTCGCCGCTCTGGGAATAGAAACGCGT
>CALFXA010000117.1 GCA_937928015.1 uncultured Anaerolineales bacterium
CGAGATCTACACTCTTTCCCTACACGACGCTCTTCCGATCTGCACGGCCTTGCGCTCGCTGGCCTTCTTCTGGGTGAACTCGTCGGCCTTGCCCTGCAAAAAGAACGAGGCATTGACGAAGGTTTCGTAATCCAGCCGCAGGGTCTGGCGGATGCGCGCCTCGGTTTCGCTGCGCGTCTTTTCGGTCAGCGGCCGCCAGGACTCGCCGTCGGCCACCTGAAATTCGAGGATGGTGGTCTTGCCCCTCGGCAGCGTGCGCTGGATTCGGTAGACGTTGCTCTCGTAGCTAAACGTCAGCGCCACCTCGGCGGCCTTCGACTGTAAGTTGACCAGCGAATCGTCGCGTTTGCGCGCCTGCCCGAAGACCGCCCAGGTGATGGCGTCTAGCAGCGATGATTTACCCGCGCCGTTGTGGCCCGAGATGCAGGCCAGGTCGAAGCCCGTGAAGTCCAGCTCGACGGGTTCACGATACGAAAGGAAGCCAGCGATGCGCAGTTTGAGGGGAATCATGTTGGATGGATTATAATCGAACCGTTATGCGCGAAACCACCGAAGCCCGCGCCCGTCTGCGCCTGATCCTCGTTTCCATTATCGGGTTTTCGCTCGTGTGCTATTGCATCGGGGGATTTGCCTTGCTGATCGCCCCCGACCATAGCCCGACCCCCACGCCCACGCTGACCGCCACAGGCATCCCGTTCACGCCGACCGTCCCGACGGCCACTCCTATCACCCCGACGGGCAGCATCACCCCGTGGATCGTGACGGTCACCCCGTCGCTGACGCCGACCATCACCCCGAGCGTCACCGCCTCGTGGACGCCTTTCCTGCCGCCCACCTGGACCCCGTCCGCCACCCTGACTCCCAGCGAGACCCCCACCTGGACGCCCTCGCCGACCTGGACGCCATCCCTCACGCCTTCCTCGACGGACACCCCGCCTCCCACGGATACTCCCACGGGAACGCCGACTGCCTCTCCGACCGCCTTCCAATAACCATGACAGACATCCTGCCTTTCCTGAAATCCCTGCTTACGGTTTCTGGCCTTTCAGGCCATGAAGCCCCCGCCGCCCGCTTGATCGAGGCGGAGTGGAAACCGCTGGTGGACGAGGTCCACTACAGCCGCCTTGGGTCGTTGCACGCCCTCAAGAAGGGGAGTGGCCCCGAGCCGCGTCCCTCGCTGTTGATCGCCACCCACATGGACGCCATCGGCCTGATCGTCAAGAAGGTCGTGGATGGCTTCCTCTACACGGCGAGCGTCGGCGGCGTGGACGTGCGCGTGCTGCCTGGCACGCCCGTGCTGGTCCATGCCGAGGGCGGCGACCTGCCTGGTGTGGTGGCCATGCCGATGGGTAAACTCCTGCCCGCAGGCGCGAACGACAACTTCCTCACGCTGGAGCATCTCGTGGTGGACACGGGCCTGACTCCCGCCGAGGTGAAGCGGCGCGTGCAAGTCGGCGACTTGATCTCGTTTGACACACAGCCCGTCGAGATGGCGGGTGAAATCCTCAACGGACATTCGCTGGATAACCGCGCCTCGGTCGCCGCGCTGACGGTGGCCCTGAACGAATTGCAGGGCAAGTCCCATGCCTGGGATGTGTGGGCGGTAGCCTCGACCCAGGAGGAGGTCGGCGCCAAAGGCGCGGGCACCTCAGCCTTTGCGTTGAATCCCAGCCTGGCCGTCGCCGTGGACGTCACCTTTGCCAAAGGCCCGGGCGCGAACGGCTGGGAGACCTTCCCGCTTGGCAAGGGCCTGACCCTTGGGATCGGTCCGAACATCCACCCGTTCCTGCACAACCGTTTCAAGGAACTGGCCGACAAGCTCGAAATCCCCTACGCCATTGAGCCCATGCCGCAGTCCTCGGGCACCGACGGGATGACGCTGCAACTGGCCGCGGAAGGGATTCCCACCATGGTGCTGGGCATCCCGCTGCGCTACATGCACACGCCCGTCGAATTGGTCACGCTCAAGGATATTCAGCGTGTGGGGCGTCTGCTGGCTGAATTCATCGGCGCGCTCGAAGCCGACTTCATCGAAAAGATTGTCTGGGAATAACATGCTGACACTTGGCGCCGCCCAATTCAAATTGCTCGAAAAACTCTGCAACGCCGTGGGTGTCTCTGGCGACGAAGGCGAGGTCCGCAAGATCGTACTGGACGAGGTCAAGCCCTTTGCCGACGAGGTCAAGGTGGACGCGCTCGGCAGCGTGCTGGTCACCAGGCGCGGCATGGGGCGCAACTGTCCGCGTGTGATGCTCGACGCCCACATGGACGAGATCGGCTTCATGATCGTCGCGGACGATGGCGACGGCCTGTATGAGTTCGAACACGTCGGCGGTATCGACGACCGCCATCTGCTGGGCAAGCAGGTCATCGTCGGCAGGGATCACACGCCTGGCGTGATCGGCGCCGCGCCGATCCACTTGCTCTCGCCCGACTCGCGCACCCGCAAGGTGGGCGTGGATGCGCTGCGCATCGACCTGGGCCCGAACGGCAAGGCGAAGGTCGGCGACCGCGCCACGTTCGCCACCCAGTTCCGTCGCGTGGGCCCCTCGATCCTCTCCAAGTCCATCGATGACCGCATCGGCGTGGCGATCCTGATCGAGCTGCTCAAACATGCTCCATCCAATGTAGATTTGTGTCTGGCCTTCTCGGTGCAAGAGGAGATCGGTCTGTATGGCGCGAAAGTGGCCGCTCATTATTTCGATCCCGACCTGGCCTTCGCCATCGACTCGACTCCCGCCCACGACCTGCCCATGCACGACGGCAGCGAAAGCGTGACCTATAACACCAAGCTGGGACTCGGCCCCGCCATCTACACCGTGGACGGACACACCATCCACGACCCGCGCCTGATCCGCTTTTTGACGGAGACGGCCGAGGCGGAGGGAATCCCGTATCAACTGCGCCAGCCTGGCGGTGGCGGAACGGATGCGAGCGCCATCCAGTCGGCGCGTGCAGGCGTCCCGTCCGTCTCGGTCTCGGTGCCGCATCGTTATACCCATTCCCCCATCAGCATTTCGCGCGTGGACGATTGGAAGCACACGCTCAACCTGATCCACGCCGCGCTGGGACGGGTGACGAAAAGCGTGATCTCTTCGCGTTGAGCGAAGTCGAAGCGCGTTGCCATATTTAGAGGTACCTATGAACGGATTGATCGCCCTGTATGGCGCAGGCGAATACCTGCCCGTGGTCGAACCCATTGACCGGTTCCTGCTCGACAGCCTGGCCCTAGACGGCCGCAAGCCGCGTGTGGTGTGTCTGCCGACGGCGGCGGGCAAGGAAGGTGACGGAAGCATCAACCGCTGGTCGAACATGGGCGTCGAACATTTCCAAAAACTTGGCGCGGACGTCTCGGCCCTGCGCATCATCGACCGCGCTTCAGCCGACGACCCGCAATTCGAGTCCACGCTGGAGGCTGCCGACCTGATCTACTTTTCGGGTGGCGACCCGAACTACCTGTATCAGACACTGAACGGCAGTCGCGCCTGGAACGCGGCGCAAAAAGCCTGGGCGCATGGAGCCATCTATGCAGGCTGTTCGGCGGGCGCGATGATCCTCGGACAGAAGCTGCCTAACTTCCGCATGTTTGGGAATGGGACGCCCTCGGCCTTCGGCGTGATGTCGGCGTCCTACGTATTCCCGCACTTCGACGCCATGCCCGCCATGTTCAAGCCGATGGTGACCGCCTTGCGCAAGACTCTCAAAGACGGCGAATACGCCCTCGGTGTGGACGAGGACACCGCCCTGGTCGGCAGGTTGGGCGGGGAGTGGCAGGTGCTGGGTACCAGCCAGGTCCACGTCATGTCGCGCAATTCCGAAAAGAGCTATCGCTCAGGTGAAAAAGTCTCGTTGTAGACGAAAGGACCTCGGAAGTCTTCCGTATGTAATCATGTCAGGAAGACTCCCTTGAGACTTCCGAGATCTGCTACTCAAACTATCTCGAAGGTGAACATCATGAAACAACTTCTACAAAAACTCACCGAAACCTTCAGCCCCTCAGGCTACGAAGACGCCATCCGTGCCGTGATCCGCGCCGAGGTCGAACCGCTGGCCGACGAAATCCGTGTGGACGCGCTGGGCAACCTCATCGTCCGCAAAGGGACTCTCGGCCCGGGCGGCAAGCGCATCCTGGTCGCCGCCCACATGGACGAGATCGGCTTAATCGTCAGTCATGTGGACGAGCGCGGGTTCGTGCGCTTCGCGCCCATCGGCGGCGTCTTTGGCCGTTACCTGCTCAGCGGACGTGTGCGCTTCCTGAACGGCACAGCGGGCTTGATTGGCTACGACCGTCTTGAAAAGGTCACCGAAATCCCCTCCGCCGACAAGATGTTCCTCGACGTGGGCGCCACGGGTCGCAAGGATTGTCCCGTCAAGGTCGGCGACGTGGCCGCCTTCGACCGTCCCTTCCAGGATCTTGGCTCGCGTGTGGTCGCCAAATCGCTGGATAACCGCGCGGGCGTGCTGGTCGCCATCGAAACGCTGCGCGCCCTCAAGTCCACGCCCAATGAGGTGTACTTCGTCTTCACCGTGCAGGAGGAGGTCGGCACCATCGGAGCAGCCGCGGCCGCCTTTGGCCTCGACCCCGAGATTTCCATCGCCGTGGACGTCACCCCCTCGGGCGACACCCCCGACGCGCACAAGCTCGAAGTGACGCTCGGCAAGGGCCCCGCCGTCAAGATCCGCGACGTGGGCATGCTGGCCGACCCGTCGGTGGTGCGCTGGATGACCCGCACCGCCGAGAAGGCGCGCATCCCCTATCAGCGCGAAGTGCTCACCATCGGCTCCACCGATGCGCGCGCTATGCAGGTTGCGCGCGCGGGCAACCTCTCGGGTGCGCTGTCGGTGCCTGTGCGCTACGTCCACTCGCCGTCCGAAATGATCGATATGGACGATTTGGAGAACACGGTCAAACTGCTGACCGCCCTGCTCAAGTCGCCTGTCAAGTTGGATTGATGCGCCGCATTCTGGGATTGCTCCTGCTGGCGGCTCTCACCGCTTGTAGCACGCTGACCCCCTCCGCCACCCCCGCGCCTGTTCCCGCCACCGAGACGCAGCCGCCCCCCGTCGCATCGACGGTCACCCAACCCGCCGTCCACTCTCTGCGCATCTGGCTTCCCCCGCAATTCGATCCCAGCGCCGATACCCCCGCCGCGTCCCTGCTCAGGGCGCGGCTAGATGCGTTTGCTGCGGCGCATGCGGGCCTGACGCTCGAAGTCCGCATCAAGGGTTCGAAGGATCAAGTCAGTCTGCTCGAAGCCTTGTCCCTCACCCGTTCCGCCGCGCCCAGTGCCCTACCCGACCTGGTGGCCCTCTCCCGCGCCGACCTGGAGGCTGCCGCCCTCAAAGGCATGGTCCATCCGCTCGAAGGCCTCACGAACCAACTGGCCGAACCCGACTGGCATCCCTATGCCCCTCAGAT
>CALFXA010000118.1 GCA_937928015.1 uncultured Anaerolineales bacterium
CAGGAATACAGCAGACGCCTGCATCTGCCGATCCTGTTCGAAGCGGAACCCATCCCGTCCGTTTCGGATGTAATTGCAATCACCCTGTATCGCTTTCTCCAGGAGGCCCTGACCAACGTGGCCCGCCATGCCCAGGCTACCCGCGCCTGGGTGGAATTGTCCACTGAAGATCAAGCCATCTCCCTGACCGTGCAAGACAACGGTCAGGGCTTTCAGGAAAACTCCCAGAGTGGAATCGGCATTCAAGGGATGCGCGAGCGCCTGACCATCGCCGGGGGAGACCTGACCCTTCGATCCGCGCCCGGGCGTGGCACCGTTATCACCGCCTGGCTCCCAATCCCAACCGCAGAGGCGAAATGATCAAACTCCTGATCGCAGAAGACCACCAAATGGTGAGAGCGGGTCTGCGCGCGCTGCTTGAAAAAGCGGTGGACATCAAGGTTGTCGGCGAAGCCTCCAATGGCCAGGAAGCACTCCTCCTGACCCAGAAACTCATCCCGCACGTGCTGGTCATGGACATCCGCATGCCTATTCTGAACGGCATCCAGGCCGCCGAGCACATCCGCGACTTGAAACTCCCCGTCAACGTCGTGCTGCTCTCCATGTTTTCCGACGAAGTTCTCATCCACCAGGCGCTCAAGAGCGGCGCGAAAGGGTATGTGCTCAAATCGGCGGCCAGCGAGGAATTGCTCCGGGCGGTGCGAGCCGCCTACCACGGCGAGACTTTCCTCAGCGGGCCCGTCTCAACCATCGTCGTCGACCAGGCCTTGAGTTCACGAGTGGATGGGGCGTCGCTCGACCCGTTCGATAACTTATCACCGCGCGAAAAGGAAATCCTTCAGCTAATCGCCGAAGAGCACACCAGCAGCGAGATCGGCGCCATGTTGGCCCTCAGCGAAAAGACCGTGGAAAAGCATCGCGCTCATTTGATGGAAAAGTTGGGCGCAAAGAATCTGGCCGGGCTGGTGCGGCTGGCGGTCAAATACGGTCTCGTAGACCGCGAGATGCCGTAGGGATTCCGATACTTCGGTGGGGAATCCCCCACTGGACAAATTCAGCCAATCGATTAAAAATGAGACTGGAATTTCGTATCCCAAGGAAGGAAAACTATGACAGGCACTGTGTTGATCGTGGACGATGAAAGCGCCGGGCGCGATACGCTGGAGTCCATCCTGGACGGCGAAGGATACGTCTTGTTAATGGCGACCAATGGCGCCGAGGCCATTGAAATGGCGCGCACCAATCAGCCCGATATCATTCTCATGGATGTGATGATGCCTGGCATGACCGGGTTCGACGCCTGCCGCTACATCCGAAGCGAATCAGACCTCGCGGAGATTCCCATCATCCTGCTGACCGCCCTGGATGATCGCAAATCCCTGTTGACCGGTCTTGACGCAGGCGCCGACGACTTCATCACCAAACCGTTCGACCGTTACGAGTTGCGCGCCCGCCTGGCGGGTATCATGCGCCTCAACCGATTCCGCAAGCTGGTGCAGGAGCGCAACAACACCGAGGAGGAACACAAGAAATTACAACTGGCCTATGATGCCACCATCGAAGGCTGGTCTCACGCCATGGACCTGCGCGACAAGGAAACCGAGGGTCACACCCAGCGTGTCACCGAACTGACCCTCAAGATGGCCCTTGCCCTGCACGTTGGCGAGGAGAATCTGGCGCATATCCGCCGCGGCGCATTGTTACACGACATTGGAAAGTTGGGCGTCCCCGATGCGATCCTACTCAAGGAGGGAAAACTGACCGACGAAGAATGGGTGATCATGCGCAAACATCCCACCTATGCCTGCGAGATGCTATCCCAGATTGAATATTTGCGCCCTGCATTGGACATCCCCTATTGCCATCACGAAAAATGGGATGGCACAGGTTACCCGCGCGGCTTGAAGGGTGAGGAAATTCCGCTGGCCGCCCGCATGTTTGCCGTCGTGGATGTGTGGGACGCCGTCACTTCCGACCGCCCCTACCGCCCTGCCTGGACCAAGGAACAGGCTCTGACCTACATCATCGAACATTCAGGCACACACTTCGACCCTGAGATCGTGCAGGTTTTCTTAAAGGTTATCAAGAAGGAAATGTAACCCCTGGAAACGACACAGCCGCCGAGCATATCGGCGGCTGTGTCGTTTATCTGCTTTCAGGCTCTACCCCTTACCGAGGGCAGGCGCGGACCTGCGGAAGGATTCCGCCAACTGTTCCCAGCGGATGAAGAGCGCCACACCAAAGAGCATCAACGCCGTCCCAGTCAGCGCCATGGACGTGTTAAAAGCGTCAGCGTAATTAAGCCCGTCCCAGGTATGGGTGGAGGCCATTGTGTACTGAATGGTCAGCATCATGACGCCCAACAGAATCGCCGCCGCGCCGCCCGCGGGTTTATTGGCTTTTAGATTCCCCCTGCTGAAATCCACACCCTGCCAGACGGCGGGGATACGGAAGAGCAGGAAGACGATCAGCGTGAAGAGCGTGGTGTACACTACCGCGTCCACGGGCATGGACTTGCCGCGCAAGGCACGCGAAACTGCGATGTGGATAAACCCGATCACCACACCTGCGATGAGCGCGATCAACGCATCACGATACGATTTGTCCGCACCCTTGATGAGCAGCACCGTAGCGCGGATGCCCATCACACCCAGGGCGATCCCCGTCAGCACAAAGAGGATATATAGCCACTGGAAGGGGGCCAACGCAGCCATCGACCCGAAATTGGTCGGGAAGAGCGCGGCGCAGGTGGTGCCGATTCCGCCCAACAGAGTGAAGCCGCCCGTCAGCGCCATCAGCAGGATGCCGACGAAGCGCAGGGATTTTGCGAAGAAACTGTCCGAAGACATGGGATGCTCCTTTCAAAAAAAGAACTCCCAAAGGCTTGAGGGCCCATGGGAGTCGAACCTTATCCGAATTTGAAACCAGCCACGAAACAAGCCGTCATCAGCAGCAACAGTCCAGGCAGGACCCTGAAAATGGTCTCGCGCGAGAGGATGGGTCTGCCCGCTTTGAGGAAGGAAAGCAACAACCCGCCCAGGCCGATCAACGCACCACCCAAACCGACCAACGCAAAGGCAGGGCGGACGGCTCCCTGTGCGGCGATTACGATGGGAAGCAGGAAGATGGTCAGGCCTGCGATGCCGTGCACGACAGCAATCGCCACCGTGGGCAGTTTGTTCTGCATGGGGGTGGCGCGGGTCGCCACGACGGCAAGGAATCCCAAAATGGCGAAGACCAGGTACGGGGTCCGAAAAGCGGACAGATGCTCCCAGACCAGCCCAAGGGACAGGGCTAATGGGATGACGGTCGAAACGATGACCACCACGGGCGAGTCGAGCACATCGAAGCCGAGGATGATCAGCAGCAGTCCCGCCACGAGCAGCACGCCAAAGGCGATAGTGTAGGCGATGATCGGGGCCGTGGACAGGTCGTTGATGCCCACCACGATCTGGTAGGCGGCTAATAGACCCGTAACGAGCAACAGGGTGCGGTCGAGCATGGACATTTTCATGGTGAACTCCGCAGGGGCGAAAGGCTTTTCGCCCCTACACTCTCAAAATGCCTTCATCGCCAGGATGATCATCGACGAAAGCATATACAGCGACGCGTATTTGAACAACCCGAAATTGACACGCTCGGACTGTACGCGGAAGGTGGCAAAGGCCAGCAGCAGCAGGCCCGCCGTCAACACGGCGATCAGACGCAGATAACCCGCGCTGACGCCGATCAGCACGCTGGCCCAGCCGATGGCGACTGCTGCCAGCACCGACGAGACCGCGATGGTCGCACGGGTGAAGGTCTCGCCATAGGTGGAGGGAAAGGTCGGCACGCCCGCGTTAGCATAGTCCTCGCGGAACTTGATCGAGAAGGTCAAGGTGTGGGTAGGGATCCAGAACAGGATGGCCAGCGCCAGCAGGATGCCCACCAGGTCGATCTGGCCTGTGGCCAGGGCCCGCCCCGAAAGGATCGGCATGGCGCCCGAGATGCCACCCCACACGATGCTCCAGCAGGTGCGACGCTTGAGCCACAGCGTGTACACCACCACGTCGAAGAACCAGCCTGCGAATACCACCGCTCCATACAGCGGAGCGATGAGCAGCGCCCCGCCCACGCCCAGAATGGAGACAACCATGCCCACCCAGAACACCTCTGCACGAGCCAACTGTCCAGCTGCGGCAGGACGCTTGTGCGTGCGTTTCATCCTGGCATCGATGTCGTGGTCGTACCACATGTTCAGGATGGTCGAGCCGCTGATGGCCAGGAAGAGCGTCAGCGAAACACCTAACAGCGTAGACAGTCCAATGGGCGTGCCCGCGCTGAGGTAGCCTGCGATGCCCGTGGCGAGCAGTAGGCCCGTCTGGGTCGATTTGATGAGCGGCCAATAGAGGCGGATCTTGTTCACAAGAACAGACATGGTTACTCCTAAAGCGAATTTCGGATTTCGACGGTCGAGATTCGTCTGAGGCGTGATTCTAATCCAATATCGCCTTTGCGCTACCGCGCGCAGCGGAAGCCGACGCCTGGGCTGAAGTAGGTGGGTGTAGCATTGTTACGAACCCAGACACGCAGGTCCATGTCATAGGTATCCTTCGAACCGCCGCGCATGAAGCGGTAATGCATGCCCTCGTACACGTCGCCCGTCCACTGCCAAACGTTGCCCGCCATATCGTACAGGCCGTATGGCGAGGCCGAGTCGAGCGTGACGTAGCCGTCGTATGTCCTACCGTTGTAGAAGCCAACGGGGCTGGTGCGCGAGCCGAAGGTCTGCATGTTCTCGAACGGGTCGCGCGAGGAATAGAAGTTGGCGTTGTTGTGCTGGATATTGTCACCCCACGGGAAGGGACGCCCATCCGTGCCGCGCGCGGCTTTCTCCCATTCGACCTCGGTCGGGAGTCGTCCACCGCTGTATTTGCAGTAGCCCCAGGCACCGAACCAGGCGACCATCGTCATCGGGTGATTCTCATACCCCACCTGGACCGTGAAGCGGGTCCCGTCAAATTGGATTCTCTGCGACTGGTCATCCAACGGCAGGAAGAGCCAGTCTCCCGCCTTGATCTCCTCCTCGTGCTTCACACCACGGAAGACATCCCCAGGGTAATAACCGACGATCCTATCGCCGTCCACTTTGACGGAACCATCCGCCAAGGCCGCGTTGAGGAAGTCGGCATATTGGGCGGTCGTCACATCCGTAACCATGATCTCATAGGTTTCGGTGGATTTGATCTCCTCGTGCTGGCCGAACTCGAATTCGCCCGCAGGGACTTGCACCCAGGTATTCGGGTCCACGCCCGTGTCGAAAGCGGGCATCGAGGCATTGAGGTCCACGGAGGCGCAAGCTGCCAAAAGGATTGTCATTGCGAGGAGAGCGGCAGCTCGACGAAGAAATCTCCAAGTCAATGCAGGGGATTGCTTCGGGCTGCGCCCTCGCAATGACAGAATGAACAAGGATTTCATTTCATCACCTCCTGCGAGAGTTCCTGGTCCTTTTCCTCGCTCCAACGGCCTTTACCCTTGAACAGATCGGTCAGACGCCAGACCATCACGACGGCCAATAGCACCAACAGCATGCCCAGGCCGAAGTCGATGGCGTACATCAGGCCGTTGACCAGCGGCTGCTGTTCAGCCTCCGTGATAAACAGTCGCTTCATCTCGAAGATGGTCACCGCCGCCAGGGCGATGTCCGAGAGGATCAGGATGGTCCAGCCATACAACTGGCGGACCTTGCCTTTCAGGCCGATCATGTCGCCATAGTAGAACAGGATGATGGTGGCGATGATGGCGGAAAGGGCGTGCCAGTGTCCCGTCAACTCGATGCGTTCTTCGCGGGCGGGCCACACACGGAAAATTTCCTCCAGTTTGACGGCCATGAAGATGCCGATTCCGCTGGTGGTGAAATTCATGAACAACATCTGCCAAGTGGGACCGAACTGAAGCGGATCTCGCACCAAGGCGCCTAGTCTTTGCAGGAAGGTCGGCTTCTTGAGATGAGCTGTGCCGTCCTTGATGAGCTTGCTCCAGCTCCAGATGAGCAGTAGCAACGCCGCGAACATCGAGGGGGTCGCGCCAACGTAAATGACCATGTGCGCCACGGGCTCGAGCGGCGTGACCACGCCCCACACGCCCAGGTTGAGCACGATGGTGCCGAGGATCATCAACGGCATGGCGAACTTGTGCAGGATGCCCTTGAAGTTCAGCCAGCGCCCGATAATGAGCGTGATCATCACGGCAATTAGAGCCAGCATGATGTGCAGGTGGCCGATGATCGAATATTCCATCACGGTCTTTTCGGGGTAGCGGATGACATTCTCGGCTAGGAAGGTCTCGAAGCCGTGGCCGTAGTACGAACCAGGCACGGCGCCGAACAAGGCCGAGAGGACGGTAGTCACCGCGGTGGCAAAGAAGGCGGCACGCTCCAGGTCGAAACCACTATGGGTGTGGGCGTATTCCTTGTCCGCGACGTAATATTCCTTGTTCCACGGCCAGAGCGCCACGCACAACAAGACTCCCGCAAAAAAGATCAGCGACAGGCCCGTGATGTACAATCCATGGAAGGCCCAGTTATGACCGAAGTAAGCGAAGCCCATGCCGAAGATCATGGTCAACAGGTAGCCAACCGTGATGAGCACGTTGATGGCCGTCTTGAAGAAAGACTTCATCTTCAGGAGGCCCGTGATCATATAGGTCTCGATGGCAACTACCGCCATGGCGATGGAGTGATACAGGATGATGATGCGCCCCTCCCGCTCGGCCTGCATGATGTCCATGTGCAAGAGTTTGATCACCACCACGCGCACGCCCATCTCAGCCATCGGCCCCGAGAGCAAGCCCCACACCGCCGTGACCATGCCGATCATGGCAATCGCCACCAGGATCAGGCCCTTGGTGGTGCCGAACAGGTAATTGAAACGGGTCTTGATAAATTGCATGTGGATGCCTCCAAAAAATCGGGGCGAAGGGTCCTTCGCCCCGATCACACCAAATTTTATCCCTTGCGGGTGAAACCGATGGTGAACGCGCCCACCATCAGGAAGAGCAGCGGAGTCAGGATCAACATGACAAACTCAGAGCTGAAGAACAGCAACTGCGCGCCAACCGAGAGGAAAGCCAGCGCGATACCGCCCAAGCCGATCAACAGTCCGCCGATGCCGACCCAGTAGAAACCTTTGGGCGCACCCTTGGCGAAAAACGGGCCGAGGAAGATGACCAATCCCGCCACGCCGTGAAAGAGCGGCACCGAAATCTTCTTGAGGAGATCCAGACCGCCGATGCTCGACACGGCAATCGCCACAAAGCCCACCGCCGCGAACCATTTGAAGTACTTCTTCCAGGTGGGGAAATATTCCTCCGCGAGGCCCATCGAAATTCCCAAAGGAATCAGACTGGCAACGGTCAATACATAAGGTGAAACCAAAATTCCCAGGCCGAGGAAGATCAGCAGCAACCCCGAAACCAAAAGCACTGCAAAACCTATCAGATAGTACAGGTTATGCAGTGCCTTGTGCAGGGAATATCGCTGGTAGAAATACCAGCACAGATACGCGGCCAACAGGCCAGTGAGCAGAAGGAAGATGATGTCTTTCATGGCGCATTCTCCTTACGAGCAGGAATCGGCAAATGCCGCATGTGAATTATGGCACAAGCAGATTTGCATTTCTGTGACATAAATCACATCGCTTAATTCACAAACCTCATCACTGCTCCGCTTTAGCAGATTCCTTTAAAATCTTTAAGCTTTTCGCCGTTCAATCGCAAAGGATACTCGTATAATTAATTCATTCCCTTCGCCAGGCAGGATATGCTCAACCTTCTGAAAGCTGCCTCATCCTCAGATCCCATAGAAGCGCAAGACCTTGCCGAGTGGCGCGAACGCGTCCTCGACTGGGTGTTGCGCGGCATTCTGGCATTCTGGACCCTGGCTTTGATCGGGGGCATCAACAATGTCATCAAGACCTACCGTCGGGAGATGCTGACAGAGAAAAATGCGCTGGAGCAGGCGGCCCTCATCGTCATCCTGTATTTAATCCTGACTGCCTTATTCATGTTCATTACCTTCCGTCGCAGATTCAAATATAAACTGCGCGCGGCCATACTGCTAGCCCTGTTATATTCGGTCGGGACGATGGGCCTGGCATTGAGCGCCCTCAGTGGCGACGGGCGCGTCTTCCTCTTTGCGCTGGTGGTGCTGACCGCCATCCTGTTCGACTTGCGGGCCAGTCTGGCGGCATTCCTGTTTAGCCTGTTGACCATGCTCGTGATCGGCTATCTGGAGGTGCAAGGCATATTGACCGTCCCCATCGAGCGCCAGATCAACTCCAACGATGGCGGAGCCTGGTTCAGTGGGACGGCCGTCTTCATCGTCCTCAGTGTAGCAGCGCTCATCTCCATCAACTACCTGCTGCGAGCCTACGAGCGTAGCCTGCATGCCGCCCGCGAGAGCCTCAACCGCGAACAGCGCATCACACGGACATTACGCACACTGTCCAACGTAAATCAGATCATCGTCCGCGAACAGAACGAGAAACACCTGCTCAAACGAGTTTGCGACGAACTGCTCTCCAGCCACGGCTATTCCTTCGTCTGGATCGGCTTGATTGAGCCCGACGGCACAACCCTGAAATTGGCGGCCTCGGCGGGCAAATCGCTCGATCCCAATCTGTTCACCACCCACCTTGACCAAAACGAGGGTCTGGCCTGCGCCATCTTGACCCTTCAACAGCGCTCCCCCGTGGAAGTGGTCGCCGAGGGAGAAGCGGATCTCTGTCTCCACTGCCCGCGCCGCGCTGAACATCCCAACCGCGCCGCCGCCGTTTTCCCGCTCGTCCGCGAGGATCATAAGTTGGGCGTGCTGGTGGTAGATCACGCCGAGCCGCAGGGCACATTCGATCTCCAGGAAATTCAACTGCTCTCCGAATTGGCCGAGGATGTGGGGTACGCCCTCGAAAAGATGCGGGCCGAGGAACGATTACAGCACCATGTCCGCCACCAGACCTTGCTGGCCAGCCTGATTCGCGTCTCACTCGAAACCTCCGCCCTTTCTTGTATGCTGACTTCCATGATGGAGCATTTGCGCGAAGCCTATGCCGCGGATGGCTGTTACATGGTCACCTGCGACCCACGCAGAGAAGACCTTCAGCCTGCCGCGGCGGCGGGAGATCACGCCGAAGCGTTCATGCAGATCGAGCAGGATGAGATCGGGTTGGGACAACTCATGCGCGAGATGAGCCCGCTGCTGGTCGTGGAGGATGCGCCCAATGATCCCCGAATCAGGCCCGAGGTCCAGAACCAGTTTGCAATTGGCGCATTGCTGGCCGCGCCCCTCGCCGCAGACAATATCCAACTCGGGAGTATCATCCTGGTATTCCACGAGCCGCGTTCTTTTTCCTCCGAGGAAATGACCGTGTTGAGCCAGGCTGCCAATCAGGTGGCACTGGCCGTGTCCAGGTCTAGGTTGGATGCACAGATCCGAGCGCGGGCCATCGAGTTGGAAAAGTTGTATGCGTCGGCGCAGGACATGATTACCAGCCTGCTCGACCCTTCGGCCCTGCTTGAAAAACTAGCCCGCCATGTGGCCGAGGCGCTGGACGCCACCAGCACCTTCGTGATGAGCGTAGACCCGACCCGCGAGGTCTTCATCGAATTGGCAGAGCACTGGAGCAATCAGGCCCGTCCCGCCGAACAAAAGTCCGAGGTCGGGACACATTTCGCGATGCAAAACTATGCATCCGTGATAAACGCCATCCTGGCAGGCGAGACGTTGACTCTCCACCGCAACGACAATAGCCTGACCGAAGCCGAACGAAATCAATTCCTTGAGTACGATGTGCAAAGCATGTTGTTCGTGCCGCTCATGGCGCGCGGACGATTGCTCGGCGACTTGGAAATCTGGGAGAGCCGCCGACGGCGTGAGTTCAGCGAGGCCGAAGTGCGGCTGGCCCAGGCCATCGCCGCGCACGCCGCGGCCATCATCGAGAACGCCAGCCTGTACAAGCAGATGAAGGAAAGTGAGGCGTATTTTCGTGCCCTCTCGGAGAACTCGGCTGAGGGCGTGGCCATCGTGGACACAGAAGGAAAACTCACTTACGTGGCCCGCACCGAAGAGAGAATCCTTGGTTACAATCCCGTGGAAGTGACGGGGCATTACGCCTTCGAGATCATCCACCCCGACGACCTATCAGCCGCGCAGGCTGCCTTCAGGGAGTGCCTTCGGGAGGCGGACAGGCTGGTGCGGACGGAGTATCGCGCCAGGCATGCGGATGGGACGTGGCGGCAGATCGAAGTCACGATCCAGAATCTGTTGGATGAACCCGCCGTGCAGGGCGTGGTAGCCAACTTCCGAGACATTACCGAGCGGAAGCAGGCAGTGGAGGCCCTCTCGCAACGCGAGGCTTACTTCCGCGCCCTGATCGAGAACTCGGCCGAGGGTATCGTCATCCTCGATGAACAGGGAGTGATGCGCTATGTGGCGCCCGCTGAGGAGAAATTGACAGGCTACAACCCCGAGGAGGCCGTCGGCCAGAGCGTGTTCAGCAATATCCATCCTGAGGACCTGCCGAACGTGGTAGCCGCCGTTCAGGAGGGCATTGCCAATCCAGGCATCAGCAGGGTGGTGGAATATCGTTTCAAACGCATGGACGGCCAATGGCGCTACTTCGAGGCCACGGGCCACAGCCTGCTCGACGATCCGCACATCTCGGGGCTGGTCATCAACTATCGTGACATCACCGAGCGCAAGCTGGCGGAGCAGGCCATCGCTAAACACGCCGAGGATCTGGCCCAGGCCTACGACAGCACCCTGGCGGGCTGGGCGCGCGCCCTCGAACTACGCGACGAACTGACCGAGGGCCACACCCGCCGTGTCACCGAGCTGACCCTCGAACTGGCCCGCGCGCTGGACATTGCCGAGGACGAACTGGCGCACATCCGCCGCGGCGCGCTGCTGCACGACATCGGCAAGATGGGCATTCCCGACTCGATCCTGCACAAGCCAGGTCCGCTTACCGCGCACGAAGCGCGCATCATGCAGATGCATCCGCAGTATGCCTACGAGTTGTTATCACTCATCCCCTTCCTCCAGCCCGCCATCGACATCCCCTACTGTCATCATGAACGCTGGGACGGCATGGGCTATCCGCGTGGATTGAAGGGCCAGCAGATCCCCCTCGCGGCGCGCATCTTCTCAGTGGTGGATGTGTGGGACGCGCTGACCACCGACCGCCCATATCGCGCGGCCTGGTCCAAGGTGCGGGCGCGCGAATATCTCCTGGCCGAATCAGGCTGTTATTTCGATCCAGAGATCGTGCAGAAATTTCTCGAACTGCTCGATTCGCGTTTATAGCCCCACGTCGCGCGACAACAAATCGGCCAGAGTCTCGCGGCGCTGAATGAGCCTGGCCCGTCCGTCCTCCAGCCACAACACGGCAGGCCGCCGCGCCCCGTTGTAATTGCTGGACATGCTCAACTGGTACGCGCCGCTCATCGGCACAGCCACCCATTCCCCCGCCTCGATCCTCGGCATCATCAATCCCTTGAGGATAACATCCCCCGACTCGCAATACGGCCCCGCCAGGTGGACTCGTTCGACCCATTCTCGACTTAGGCCTGTTACCGTCAAAGCGGAATACCTCGCCCCATACAGCGCGAAGCGCGGATTGTCCGCCAGACCGCCGTCGGTCAGCAGCCAGGTATGATCACCACGCAGCTTGCGTCCGCCCACGCGATAGAGCGCCACCCCCGCCCGCGCGATCAAGCTGCGACCAGGTTCCAGGTGCAGGTGCGGAAGAGTCAATCCGCGCTGGCGGCAACCCTCGATCACCGCCTCGGCCACGCCGCGCACATAGTCCGCGATGGGCGGATTGGGCAATTCGTCCTCGTGATAGGCCATGCCCCAGCCGCCGCCCGGGCAGAAGTGCCAGTCGTCCGTCAGGCCAACTTCCGCCGCCAGGTCCAGAGCCAGCTCAATCGCAGGCAGAAGCGGCTCGGGGTCACGGAAGTTCGAACCCTGGTGAAAGTGGATGCCCGTCAGCGGTAGGCCGCGCGTCTTGCAGAATGCGGCCGCCTCCAGCCACTCTTCGCGGGTCATGCCGAACTTGCTGTCATATTGACCCGTCTGCGTGTGGGCGTGATGCGTGTCCACGGCAATGCCAGGCTGGAAGCGCAGCCACAACGCGGGCAACGACTCGAACTGCGGAGCCAGCGCGGCGATCTGCTCCAGCTCGGAGAGGTGATCCACCACGAGGGTGCCCGCCTGTCGCAGCGTGGACTCCAAATCGGCGGCCGATTTGTTCACGCCATGCACGAGGATGGACGGCTTTTCGACGTTGGCGGCAGCAGCAATGGCGATCTCGCCCTCACCCGTACAGTCCACCCACAGCCCGCTTTGACTCGCCCACTGAGCCACCGCCAGGTTGAGAAAGGACTTACCTGCGTAGGTCAACCCCCAGGGCGCAGGGTAATGCGCCGACAGGGCGTCCGCATAGGCGGCCACGGCGTTATCCATTGTGGCGCGGTCGTAGACATAGAGCGGCGTGCCATACTCGCGTGCCAGGTCGGCCAGGTCCAGCCCAGCCAGGGTCAGGTGGTCGTCTCGAATTGAAACAGTATCGGGGAAAAGGGGGAGTCGATTCATAAACAAAGAACAGGATTGCTCCTGTTCTACTCACTGAAGAATAAGTTCCACCAGGCCTGCCAGTTGGGGACGGGCGTGGGCGGTGGAGGCGGCTCGGCGGTCACGACGGGGTCGCTGCCAGGCACGCCCAACGGGACCACAGCCTGGTCGCCCTCCTGGGCCTGGCCTGCGTTCCGCGCCCATTCCTCGACCGCCTCGGTCGAGGCCGCGAACGCCACTTCAGTCTGTAGCGCGATCTGGGTCTGTACACCCTGGGTGGCCTGGACGCGGCTGAACTGGGCCTGCTTCTCCAGCGTGTTGAGCGTCTCCAGGCGGCGGTTCAGGTCCACCACCATCAAGATCAGGATGAGGACACCCGCGGCAATCAGCACACGGCGAAAGTTGATGGGAAGGTTGGGCATGGGGGTATCTTACCCGCAATCGGGCGGCTTGACAAGAAACATAGATGGCGCCTCCCCAACAAGATTGACCTGCCTACTCGGAAAGGTACAAATTCCGTGAACCAACACCTGCACGAGATATTGATTCACGGAATCAAAGTCAGGACCTCGGATTACGGCAGGTCAAATGTTTTGACTAGAAAGACCGCCATTTGTGCGCGATTTGTCATCGCCAGGGGACAATAATTCCCGCCGCCACAGCCGGTTGTGATGCCCTCTCTCGCCAATTGCTCAATCCAGGCTGCAGCCCAATAATTCACAGGCACATCGGCAAAGCTGCCGATGGCGGTCGGCGGGGCATAACTACTCCCATACCTGGCGCGCAGCAGGAAAACCGCCATCTGGTCACGAGTTACCGTTGTATCGGGACAATAGTTCCCGTTACCACAGCCAGTTGTGATGCCCTCCGCCTGAAGTTGCTCGATCCAGGCCGCGGCCCAGTGCGTGGCAGGGATGTCGCGGAAGACCGTCCCGCTTGCGGCGGGCGGGTTATACGCGCTGCCATGCCTACCGCGTAGCAAAAAGACCGCCATCTGGGCACGGTTGACAGGCGTCTCGGGACAGTACATGACCGGGTTAGCAGAACAGCCTCCAGTGACGCCAGCATTGGAAAGGCGTTGAATGAATGGCCAGGCCCAGTAGGAAGCGGGTACATCCGTGAAGGTCATGGAAAGATCGACCTTCGCCACAAAAGCATCCTGACTACCGCCAGCGTACCCCGTGATCGGATTACCCCATTCGGATGCACTGTATCCTGCAATAAAAGCTCTTCCATTTGCGTCCAATGCAATGTCATTTGCAGTGTCCAAATTGCTTCCGCCTAAAAACGTGTTTCCGGTGAGAATGCCGGTAGGAGACAGCCTTGCAACGAATCC
The DNA here is from genome assembly GCA_937928015.1 of uncultured Anaerolineales bacterium. GTDB lineage: Bacteria > Chloroflexota > Anaerolineae > Anaerolineales > Villigracilaceae > JACPVF01. The sequence continues at coordinate 13,944 of CALFXA010000118.1, forward strand.
ATCGTACGTGCCTGCAAAACCACTCATGGGATTTCCCCAACTGCTGCTAGCTCCACCTACGACAAGGATGCTCCCATCCTTTCCCATCGCAATATTATTGCTCCCGTCTCCGCCTGCTCCTCCCAGGAAAGTATTCCAAAGCAAGGCCCCTGACGGATCCAACCCGGCCGTGAACGCATCGCGACTTCCGCTAAAGGGGCGCACAGGGTCTCCCCAAGTCGCCATACCGCCTGCCCCTTCATCGCTGAAGCCTGACACGTACACATTCCCGTTGGGGGCCACTGCAATCCCATCGGCCTCATCGTGCTCCGCGCCGCCCAGGAAGGTATTCCACAGCACGGCCCCGGAGGCATCCAACTTTGCCGCAAAGGCATCACTGAAACCACCACTGTAGGCTCTGACCGGCGTTCCCCAAGTCTGATCGCTGTAGCCTGTCAGGTAGAGGTTGCTGCCGTCGGTGGTCAGATTCCAGGCTTCGTCGCCGCCAGCGCCGCCTAAAAAGGTATTCCACACCAGGCCGCCGGAGGAATTCAGCCTGGCGGCGAAGGCGTCGCCATACCCATTGTAAGCATGGAGTGGCGCGCCCCACGTGGAGGAACTGCCTCCAGCAACCAGGATGTCCCCATTATTGTCCAGAGTGAGAAAGCCTTCGTCGTATCCGCTCCCGCCCAGGAAGGTGTTCCACACCAGATGGCCAGAGGAATCCAGTTTGGCTACGAAGGCATCGGAATCACCGGCATGGGCACGCAGCGGACTGCCCCAGGTGGTATCGCTCCCCCCGGCCAGGTATACATTTCCGCTGGCATCGATGGCGATACTGGAACCCCAATCATTTCCTGCTCCACCCAGGAAGGTGTTCCACACGAGATTCCCGTTGGAATCCAGCCTAGCAACAAAGGCATCCATGCCGCCGTTATGCGCCTGAATCGGGGCGCCCCAGGCCGCGTTACTGCCCCCCACAATATACATATTCCCATCCGCGTCGACGGCGATTGTATCTCCGGCGTCATTCCCCGTCCCGCCCACAAAGGTGTTGGCAAACTGCAGGGGTGGGTCCATATCAAGCGGCTCGACGCTGAAGGTGCGTACCTCTGACCATTCCCCCCATGCGCCATTGATATAGGCCCGGACCATCCACGTCCAGTCGAGCAGGTTGGCTGAATCAATATAAGCGCCTGCGCCAGTGTAATGGTAGGACGAGCCCTCCGTTATTTCGTCATCATCAATCAAGGGCATGGATGTCCCATTATGGATCACATATAAATGATACTTGGCGGCATTTGGGACATCCGACCAGTCAAAATTCCAAACAATATTGTCTTGTCTATCATAGCGACCATTATCGAGTGTCTCGTTATCCAGCGGCGATAGTAGGGATGGGCAGGCGTTATTCTGCCAGCCTGGAACCAGGTTCTCCACAAAGGCGATTACAGCCGGGTCGCTGGAGGTGATCCAGCAATCGAAGGTGAGCATCGTGAGGTTGGCCAGGTTGGTAATGGAGGTGGGAAATTCTCCATTGAAATGATTGTGTGCCAGATATAATCTTTGAAGTTGCGTTAAATTACCAAGATCAGAAGGCAACCCGCCCGTGAAATTGTTTTCATCCAAATGCAATGCGACAAGTTTCGTAAGATTGCCCAATTCAGGTGGTATAGAACCAGAAAGGCTATTCTTCCATAGCACAATCCCTGTGAGCTGGGTTAAATTTCCGATCTCTGGAGGAATATTGCCTGTTAATTGATTATCTCCTAAATTCAACCACGTGAGATGCGTCAGGTTTCCCAGTTCAGATGGAATGGGACCGGATAATTGATTTACGTTCAACCATAAGCCAGTCACCAATTGCGTTAAATTCCCGAGTTCAGGGGGGATATTACCTGTCAATTGATTTACAGCCAGGCCCAATCCTGTCAGATTAGTTAGATTTCCAAGCTCTGGCGGAATGGTTCCGGTTAGTTGATTGTAGTCAAGCCAAAGTTCTGTAAGGTATGTAAGGTTACCCAACTCCGGGGGGATGCTGCCGGAAAGTTGATTGCGAGACAAATTTAATTTTGTCAGGTGTATCAGGTTTTGGATTTGGAATGGGATGCTGCCCGATAATTGGTTCTCGTTCAAATACAGTTCTGTGAGATTTACCAAATTCCCGAGGCCCGCGGGGATGGGACCGGTCAGTTGATTGCGGAACAAATACAATCCCTGGAGTTGCGTCAGGTTCCCAAAAGCAGATGGAATTGACCCAGTCAGCTGATTTCTAGACAGGTTCAGCCATTCGAGCTTGGTCAGGTTTCCCAACTCAAGCGGAATAGGCCCGCTCAATTGGTTTATGTACAAGGCCAGTTCCGTTAGATCCGTCAGATTCCCCAACTCAGACGGGATGGAGCCGGTAAGTTGATTGTCGTACAACCACAACCCAGTGAGATAACTCAAATTCCCCAGCTGGGCTGGAATAGAGCCTGACAAGTTATTCCCGTGAAGTATCACCTCGGTGACATGCCCGCCGGCGCAATGAATCCCGTACCAACTGCATGGCGCGTTCGTCTGCAGCCAGTTTGTGTGATTGGTCCAGTTGACGCCATCGGTGCTGTTGTACAAGGTAACCAGCACATCGCATTCGACCTTTGGAATTTCTGTTACAGCAGAACATAGGTCCACGGTCGTGACATCCAAGTACATTGCGTTAGGTGGTCCAAAAATATTGTCATTGTGGCTGATGGCCCATTGTGTGCGATAGGTGCCGGTTACCGATGGCGCAGTCATGTTGATGGACCAACGATAGGTCTGGCCAGGCAGAACATTCGTTGTAATGGGCTGCACAGCAAGGGCTCCCATCGCCATGTTATTGGTATTTTGAAGCCAATAACTTCCAGGTATCCATGTGCTGGTCCCATTATTGGTCAACTCGAACCAAATCTGGAAAGAGCTATCTATTGCAACAGTTGGATATACAGACTGGCTGGCAAAAGCAGCACTGTCGGCAGCCGGCGGAATCAGCGTATTGATGTAAAACCCACTGTAATTGGCCCCATAATAAACATACACTGGAGAATAGTAACTGGCCAGGTTTGGGTTGACAATCATAAAATTCCCACCGGCCGTTTCGTATCCAAGACCAGTGGTGGAATGATCGGGCCCTATCCATTGTCCACCGTTATAGCCCATGAAATTTGCTACGACAGGCCGATCCATGTCAATTTCGGAACGATACTGCTCGAAGGAAGGGTTTTCTATATACTGCGAACTTGAACCGGGATAGCCTCTTTCGTGAAACACAGTAGTTAGCGCGGGGCTAAGATTGGCATACCAAGTACAGCCAGCGCCACTACAGCACCAGGTCCCGGCCAAATCATGCAGTCTGATAATCGTATCGTTCGGCCTACCTGAACCATCATATCCCCATGCAACATTGGGATATCCTCGTTGTGCCCAATAACCCATCAGGGTCCCGCCAGCAGTCGGCGTACAGCCAACCCAGCACTCCCCATAAGTGAACTGAAGATAATATGGGATACTTAACGCTTTTGCAGAAGGCGTGACAATTGCCGTAGGTAGTGGAATAGGATTCAATTCATTATCTTCAGGTGAAACAAGGAAATCCGGTTTGCTAATTTTTCTCCCGTCAGGAAAATCGATCAATCGGTTTCCTGATTGATCAAGGATTAAATAGGAGTAATCCATCATATTGAGCAAAAGTCGATAAGAAAATGCTCCATCAACCATCCCCGCTGTCCCCCCGGGGGTTAGAACAAAATATTTATCAAATGGTCCCAAATACAATGGATGGGAGATGTCGATTGAAAAGCCCCATTGATCGGCAATGGAAATGGCCTGTAATGAGCTATGCAGATGCCAGGGAAGGTTTTCAGAAAACTCAACCACCTGGCAAGTACTCGCATCAATGACCACATATCCAAGCACTTTTTCAGCTTGAATAATTGACACCATGAACACCACAACCCGACCATCAAGGTCATAGTAAGGGAATGGTTCTGGATCCGCCTCAGCCTTGTCCCAATTCAACAGGTTTCCGTTCTCAATTTCTATCAGGACGCGTTCATTCGCAAGTTCGACAAGCTTTTGTTGTGTCACACAAGAAGGATCACTATATCCTTCGCTTTTCATGGTTTCATTGGGTGGATTTTGCACTCCCTGGTATGCAGATACAGATTGAAACGAGTTCGCCAGGATAAGCGCAACAATAAGTAAAACTCCTCCCACTCTCAAAAAATACCGCAATGCTTTTTTCAGCCAGTCGATGAAACTATATTGTATATCCATTTCAACCATCCTTATTTAGACTACAGTGCAAAATCATCTCACAGACCAAACTATTTCGCCGATTCCGCCCTTCCCCGCTTGAACTAATTTTCACGGACTTTATGATATATTCCAACCCACATCGGACAAAAAACTGACAATAAAGTGACAGCTTGGATGGAAATCGAAAACATCACTCCCAAATTGATCGAAGCATATTTACATTCCATCCGCAATGGAACAAAGAAGCCCAGCGAGCTGCTGGAATTACATTGCGTCGCACATCGCGCAGGGGCGGGAGCGCAGGAACGCTATTTTCAGGTGTTCGATTGGTTGGAACAATTGATTCTCGAGCACTTGGATCTATATCGCCAAGACCAATTCACGGATACACGCAACAAAATCCTCCCCTGGCGCACCGTATTACGGCAGGATTTCCAAAACTCGACCGTTTCGTTGCAAGCCTGGAGCGCCCTGTACCATCGTTATTTTCTCAGGGAGGCGTATTCACTTGACGACCTGGCCCAGGTGGCGGGATATGATTCCCGTCAGTTTCGCCGCAGGTTGGAGAGTGGCGTGAAGGAGCTCTGCAACCAAGTACAGCGCAGGGAGATGCAGGCACACCAACGCAACCAAGGGGCCAGCCTTGGCGCAAGCCTCCCTACCCAGGAATATACAGAACTCTTCGGGGCAGCCCCTGCCAGAGCCCAGTTACAACACTGGCTTTCCACCCCCGGCGAACCGCGCATGTTGAGCGTCGAAGGCCTCGGCGGGATCGGGAAGACCACCCTGGCGCAAGCGGTGCTGCACGATATCCTGCGCGGGGAAAACCCCTTTCATGACATCCTTTGGATCAGCGCCCGTCAGGAAAGTCTGACCTTGCGTGGCGAGATCGAGCAAGTCGCCCACCCCGCCCAGACCCTACAAGAAATTATCACAGAGCTGACCCAGAAACTTGGCCTGACCCATCTGGCAGGGTTGGGAACTGCGGAAAAGCTCAAAGGGCTTCAGCCGTTATTGGGCCTGCACCCTCACCTGATCGTGATTGACAACCTGGAAACGGCCAGCGAGGTGCGCCTGATCGTCCCGACCTTGCGGAAGATCGCGGGGCAATCCCGCTTCCTGTTTACCAGCCGCCGCACCCTGGGGGCCCATCCTTATGTGCAGGTGTTCTCCGTCCCTGAATTATCTATAGAAGACAGTCACAGGTTGGTCGAGTCCGAAGTCAATCGGCGCGGAAAAAGATACAGTCTGGGTGCAGAGCAGGCGCGTCTCATCTATGAAACGGTGGGCGGTCTGCCCCTGGCTCTCAAATTGATTGCCGCCCAGATCTATGATTTGTCTGAAGAATATGCGCTCGGACGCCTTTTACAGGTCTCGCCGGGCAGGTCGGCACGCGCCCTCTACACCTATATATACAAACAAACCTGGAAGAATTTACAGGAAAATTCCAAGCGGCTATTGCTGTCCATGCTGTTGGTCGCCCCCAGCGGTGACTCGTTGGAATGGCTCCAGACCAACAGCGGCCTCTCCGCTGACGAGTTTGAGGAGGCCTTCACCCAACTGCTCGATTTCTCGCTGGTCGAGATAAACCGCGTCCAGGCATCTCCCGTGTTTTACCTGCACCGTATTACCCAGACTTTTCTAAAAACCAATATCTTGCAGGAATGGAGCGTATAAATGCCCGCGGCGGGCAAACCCGACTGGCAGGGAGTTTTCCAGCAAATGGTGGAAGATTCCCTGCGCCATTCCATCATCCTGGTGCAGGCGAATGTAAACACACCCCAGGCCTTTCGCCCACACATGGACAGCCTGACCAGCCAGATCCGTTGGGGCGCCCGCTTTGCCCCCGAACTGGCAGCCCGTCTGACAGTGGCCGCTTATCCCTGGCCAGCGCGCTGGGGACAGACCGATTCCTGGCGTCAGCACCTGGAGCAGGTCCGCCATGGGGTGGCGCCCTCTCACCCGCTCCACCGCCAAGCACTGGCCTGTCTGGCCGATATCTTTCAACTCAGCGGGCAGCCTGAAAAAGTGGTGGAAGTCGCAGGGACCCTTTTCGACGATCCAACAGTCCCGCTGGAGGAATTGGAATGGCTGGTAGCGCGAGGCGGGGGAGCCTG
>CALFXA010000119.1 GCA_937928015.1 uncultured Anaerolineales bacterium
GCACAGCATCCCGCTGGTGGCCTTGGGTACCGCCCTGTTATGGTTCGGTTGGTACGGCTTCAACGCAGGCTCCGAACTAAAGGTGGATCAGATCACCGCGCTGGCCTTCCTCAACACGGACGTAGCCGCCTCCATCGCGGGCCTGACCTGGTTGTTCATCGCCTGGTTCATCGAGAAGAAGCCGAAATTCCTGGGTCTGCTGACGGGTGCCGTGGCGGGACTGGTGGCGATCACTCCCGCGGCTGGGTACGTCAGCCTGACGGGTGCGATCATCATCGGTTTCCTGGCTGGCAGCGTCTGCTATCTGGCAGTCACCTGGAAGAATCACCTCCAACTGGATGATGCCCTGGATGTGTGGGGCGTGCACGGCGTAGGCGGAGTCCTGGGCTGTATCTGCACGGGCATCTTTGCCACCAAGTTGTGGAATGCGGGCGGCGCGGACGGGTTGCTTTACGGCGGCGTGAATTTCTTCCTCGTGCAATTGGCGAGCGTGGTGATCACCGCGGTCTATGCCTTCGGGTTCAGCTATGCAGCCCTGTGGCTGATCAACAAGGTCACCCCCGTCAAGGCCACCAAGGAAGACGAAGAGAATGGTCTGGACGCGGCGCTGCACGGCGAAACCGCTTACGAGATGATCTAAGCCTCACAGACTTGTGAATAGAAACATCCCGCCTCCATAAAAGGCGGGATGTTTCTATTCGTTCATCCTCGAATTCATGTTCAGCGGGTTCGGGGGCGCTGGTAGGCAACGTCGCTTGCTTTTTGGACAATCTTTTCTATTGACTCAGCTAATGTGTTAGAAATCCCTCGTAATTTCGCATGGCCATTTGCGAAACAATAATTTCCTTGAACTCCTTGACAAACACCACCATGAAATAAAGCGCCTCCCCCGCCAGCAGGGAAGTCTTCAGACCAAACAGGATGTTGGCTCCCCAGGGAATCAACAGGATCAGGCCACCCAGCAGAGTGGGAACAATCACAATGCGGCGGAAGAGAGTCTGAAGATACTTTTCGGTGGGTTTTCCAGGGCGGACGTTGGGGATGATGGCTCCGCTTTTCTTCAACAGATCGGCCATATCCACGCTCATGAAACGCAGCTCCGCAATCCACGGACCGAGCAGCACGAAGGACAGCATCAGCACGGGGCCCGAGAACAGGCTATTGGGAGCCATGACAGTTTGCACGGCGTTCCCTATTGCCTGTAACGGAGTCAGCGGAGAACAAACCAGCAGTTCGAGCAGCAACACAAAGAACATCAATATGGACTGGGCGTCAATCAGTGCATCAAACGGTGCAAACATCAGGATGGGGAAATGCGCAGACGATCCTGAAAAAGAACTCCGTCTGTGCAAACTGGGATATGCCACAGGCAATTTATAACGTCCCAGGATCAGGTACACCATCGCCAGCAACCCTGCCAACAGGAACAGCAGGTACAATCCCGCGCCCAGCCAGTGGACCAGCTCGGCGGGCAGGGACCGCCAGAAGACGGGGGGCGTCCCCTGCGGCCCGCTCCAGAATTTATAGATTTCCGTCGGCAGCATCAGCGCCACGCTGGTAAAGACGATCACATTGAAGCCCGTGGACGAGAAGCCGTAGGTGTTGATCAATTCGGCGATCCAGACCACCAGATAGGCACCCGCCACGAGACAGACAAGCGCCGTCAGGGCGGATAGGAAGTCGGTCCCGAAGTCGAAACGCGGCAGGACAGACAGGCGCAGGGAACAATCCAGAGAGGTCGAGAAGAAGAGCAGATAGGCTTGCAGGACGGCAAAGGGAGCGACCAGCAGGTAGACCCACAAATTGACCCTGCGCTTGACCTCCTGAGCGCTCAGGGTGTCTTCGCTTTTCAGGGCAGGAAAGACCTCGAACAGGAAGGATACGAAGGAGTTGGCCGAGGCAAACGGGATCAAGCCCAAGGCCAGCACGGACAATCGGAAGAAGGCCCCGCCCGAGAACAGGTTGACGATCCCGCCGACCAGGTTGGGGCTGTCTTGCGCGGCCGAAATCCTTTGGAGGTCATAGGCGGATACGCCTGGCAGGGGAAAGAACGTCAACAGGTAGTAAACGATCATCAACCCCAGGGTGATGAACAGTCTCCTGCGGACCTCCTCCACTCGAAAGACTTGAAGCCAGGCGGGCGTTTTTCGGGCAGCCATGTTTCTCTCCGTTTTGCATGAAGTGCAGAGATGACGGGATTATAGTCCCGTCCTGGTGTCTGCTTGCAGAGATCAAGTTCGAGAAGGCATAGAACAGCGGCAGACTTCGGATGTCTGATAGACATCTGAAGTCTTAACTTGTTTCCAATCCTCTCAAGGGAGGATTTAAATCCTGTTAAGACTCGTTTCCAATCCTGTTAAGACTCATTGGGAATTGTGTTAAGACTCGTTTGCCACCCTCTCGTTTGCCACCCTCTCGTTAGCAGACCTCGGAGGTCTACGGGAAGACTCCCCACCAAAGTCTCGTGCTGGCAGACCTCCGAGGTCTTAAACTCGTTACGAAGCTGGCACCGCAGGTTGTGGAGCCTAGAACATTGCATCAGGTCATGGACTTTATCAGACGGCGTTCCATAAAACCCCGTATTCTTGCCTTTATGTCCGTTTTTTGACTTTGATCGTCGGGGATTCTATAAATGGACAGGGCCAAGCCGCTGTTTTTTATCAGGACCGTTGCAGGCTGAAAAAAGACCCAGGCTGCCACGGCCAGGTCGTTCACGGCTCCGATTGCGTTCAACAGGATGGCCCAGATCAACATCTTGAAGAAGATACCAGGGGAAGCAAGGCACAAAAGCAATATCCCGAGCATGGAGAGGACCAGCAGCGGTGCGACCAACATGAGGAACATCGGAGTTCTGGGCAGGTACCAGTTCGACGCATCTACATAGACGCTGCCCATGTGGGTGACTCCAAACGAGGGAAAGGATCGGGTAAAGAACCATAAGGCCAGGGCATGGATGGCTTCGTGCAAAAGGATCATGATGATGATGGTCATCAGGAATAGCACAAGTTGCAAACGATCCCTGCCTAATTTCAGCAGGGTCATCAGCGCAGGAGAGATCGATCCAAGAAGCTGCCAGCCCAGGAAGAAAGCTCCCAGACCGACACACATCAACAAGGCCTGTGCGATTTTGTGCTGACTCGAGTCCAGGGTATAACAATGCCTGTAGGACTCTGGCAATATCTGTGTTGGGTTCATGTTGCTTATCATAGCGCGATTCCCACAGGTGGACAACGATCTGTTAGGAGACTTCGGGGGCCTTTTCAAGAGTAGAATCAATGTATGCCTTTTGACCCACAACAGCATCATCGTCATTCAGCCCGCCTGCAGGGATATGATTATTCACAGGCAGGTGCGTATTTCATCACTTTAGTGACCTTCCAGCGCGCAGAATTGTTCGGCAGTATCCATGATGGGCAAATGCAATTATCGCGTTGCGGGGAGATCGTGCGCGAGGAATGGTTCGCGTCAGCGGATATTCGCAAGGAAATCCGTTTGCACCCCGAGGAATTCGTGGTGATGCCCAATCATGTGCACGGGATCGTGTGGATCGTGGATGATGGAACGGCCACGGTAGGGGCGAGCGGCCGCTCGCCCCTACAAGCATCTCTAAAATTACCTAAAAAATCATTGGGGTCGTTCGTGGCGGGTTTCAAATCATCCGTCACAAAACGAATTCGGGACGAATTGAATATGACGGGCATCTGGCAGCGGAATTATTATGACCGCATCCTCCGTAACGAACGAGAACTGGATGCCGTGCGCCGTTATATCGAGGTCAATCCCCTGCAATGGGCGGAAGATGAGGAGAATCAGTCCAATCAGTTATAAACGCCGACCTGGAACCAGACGCCACCAAATCGCAAAAAGGATCAGACCCAAGCCAAAGGTGGAGAATATTGACACAACAGCCTCCCCGACGGCATTCTCTATCCCTTTCATAGTGAACGGCAGAGATAAACTCCAAAACACAGCAATGAGACCGCTTAAAGCGGGTATTACCAACAGGCTGACGTAGGTGATACGACGTTCTCCATCGGTCAGACCTGCTAAAGACACAGCGGCGGGGTTAGCGGCTCGGAACCAAAATAAAATCCATAAGCTGAGAGCCAACAATCCCAAGGCAGAACTGGAATGTTGTAATACGCGGTAGGCATAAACATGGTAATTGCCAATGGAAAACAGGTCCATGCGTAGGAATGGTAGAGCGACCACACCTGGGGCGTTGTCGTGAGTAAAAGCATCCCAAGCCAGGTGCGTGCAAGCACCAACAAACAGAGAAACCACTACAGAAGTCCAATGAACAGCAGGCAACCCATTTCCATCTGCGTAATGGACTGCCCGCCGTTGGAGCGGATCGGGCAATAGATTAAGGAGGGGATGCTTGAGCAACAAGTGAAAGAGCAGATAAGCGACTATTCCTATCGGTATGCAGAACCAGAATAACCCCAATAGGCTATGACTACTCGTACGTGGAACATTGAGCGGCAGGAAGTAGGCCAAATCAGGTGCAAGGCTGCCAATGACTAGCGCCGAGGGCACACCATGACGACGCATCAGGCGCGGCAGAGGTAAAATGGCGGCGGGATGGGCAGGGGTAAAGGGCATAGAGTATACCTAATTGGGTATTCCCCATTAAACATGTAGGGGCGGACGGCCGTCCGCCCCTACATTTCATCCTAGCACTCACTAAACCCGCAGGCGTAGCACTTACGGCAGCCTTCCTCGTTGACCACGGCGGCTTCGCCGCACTCGGGGCACAGGTCGCCGATCTTCATCAGCGGGGTGTGGGCAGTGTGCGCGCCGTTGCCGTTGGATTTCTCCTCGGGCACGTCGTGGACGGTCAGGCCGTCCTTGTCACGCAGGTACATTTCGAGCACCTGTCCCACGCCATCGGGCAGGGAGCGCACGCGGTTGGGACCAAATCCCAGCGAACGTCCGCCGCCGATACCCGCCAATTGTCGCACCACCTCGCGCAAGCGGTCAGTGGGAACCACGGGGCTGGCCAGGCGCAGGATGTACGAGATCAGACGTCCGATGGCCTCCGAGACGGCGGCAGTCTCCGAGCCCGCCTTGGAGGTGTTGATGAAGACCTCGAAGGGCTGGGTCCCGCCGTTCTCGTTGATGGTGATGAAGGCCTTGCCGAGCGGCGTCTCCACGTTGAAGGTCTTTCCGCTCAGGGCCTTGGGACGCGGCTTCTTGTTCTCGTGCCAGATCAGCGGGGCGGGTACTGGGGGTGTCGTGCTGAGCGGAGCCGAAGGCGCAGTCGAAGCACCTGTGTCGCCCTGCTTCTTCTCGGCGGTGGCCTTGGTCTCCAGCACCACCTTGTCGCGTGAGCCTGTCACATAGACCGTGATGCCCTTGGCGCCCAATTCCCAGGCCAGCATGTAGGCCTTGGCCACATCGTCCACGGTGGCGTTCTCGTGGAAGTTGACCGTCTTCGAAAGTGAGTTGTCCACGAAGGCCTGCAAGGCGGCCTGCATGCGCACATGCTCCTCGGCGGTGATGTCCGACGAGACCACGAAGGTGTCGCGCACGCCCTGGGGGATCTCGTTCAGGTGCTGACAGGTACCCTCGCGCATCACCTGCTCCACCAGTTCCTGACGTTTCTCCTCGCCCAAGCCGAGCTTCTTGAGCGCCTCATCGAAGCGCGGGCTGGCGTAGGCCAGCTTGAGGTCCTTGCCGTTGTCGTTGACGTGGCGGATGTAGGCCAGCGCGAAGACGGGTTCGCAGCCGTAGCCTTCACACCCCGCGACGGTGGCGATGGTGCCCGTGGGCGCGACCGTGGTCTGCGCCGCGTTGCGGATACCGTGCTTCTGGATGCCCTCCACGATTTCATTCCACTGGACCTCGGGCCTGTTCCAGTCACGCGAGTAGGCCACCAGCGACTTGGGCGGGGTCCAAGTCATGTTGTCCATGTCGTAGATGCTGTTCGAGATCGACGGTAAGGGTCCGCGCGCCTCGGCCAGCTCGATGCTGGTCTTCATGGCATGATAGCGCACAAATTCCATCACCTGCGCGCCGAACTCCTGACCCTCGTCCGAGCCGTAGCGCACGCCCGCATGGTACATCAGGTCCGCGAGACCCATGATGCCCATGCCGATGCGGCGGGCGCGGTGCGCGGCTTCCTTCAACTGCGGGACGGCGGGTACGTAGGCGTTGGCCTCCACCACGTCATCCAGGAAGCGTGTGGCGGTCACCACGCTCTGGCGCAGCGTCTCCCAATCGACCGTGCCATTGGGTCCGCAATGTTCGTTGAGGTTGACCGAGCCGAGACAGCAATTCTCGTACGGTCCGAGCCACTGCTCGCCACACGGGTTTGTCGCTTCGAGCGGATACAGGTGCGGCACGGGGTTCGAGCGATTGGCCGCATCCAGGAAGAGCACGCCAGGTTCGCCGTTGTGATGCGCTTGCTGGACGATCTTGTCGAACAGTTCGCGCGCCTTGACGGTCTTGTACTTATTGATCTTCACGCCCGCCGCGCGCGCCTGGTCGAGTGTGCCGCTGAAGCCGTGCTGCTTCATGCTCTTCTGGTCGGGGAAGACCAGGTCCCAGTCGGCGTCGTCCTTGACGGCCTGCATGAAGGCGTCCGTGATGCCGACCGAAATGTTGAAGTTGGTGATTTGGTTCTCGTCGGTCTTACAGGTGACGAATTCCTCCACGTCGGGGTGATCCACGCGCAGGACGGCCATGTTCGCGCCGCGGCGCGTCCCGCCCTGGGCGATCTCGCCGAAGGCATGGTCATACACGCGCAGGAATCCCACGGGACCCGTGGCCTGTCCCGCCGAAGACTGGACCAGCGCTCCGTGCGGGCGCAGGCGCGAGAACGAGAATCCGTTCCCGCCGCCCGTCTGCTGGATCAGCGCCGCATCGCGCAGGGTCTGGAAGATGCCCGCCGTGTCACGGCCCATATCGTCGGTGATGGGCAGCACGAAACAGGCCGCCAACTGTCCGAGGGGCGTACCAGCACCAGTAAAGGTCGGAGAGTTGGGGAAGAATTTCTTGCTGCTCAAGAGATGGTAGAACTCGACAGCGGCCGCCTTGACATCGCCCTTCCAGGCCTCTTCGACCTTGGCGATATGCCAGGCGACACGCCAGAACATCTCCTCCACGGTCTCGACGGGCTTGCCGTCCTCACCGCGGCGGACGTAACGCTTCATCAGCACCTGACGGGCATTATCCGTCAACTGCGCCTTGGGCAATCCTTTCGGCATGGGCGGCGTCGGCAGCAACCCATGTTTGGATTGTTCGGATGACACGGATTTTGTTACCATGCAACACTCTCCTCTAAATTGGGATGGGATATTTATAGAGACGAAAAGAGGCAGCGACACTCCCTCCCTGGTCGGGAAGGAGGCTACTGCCTCGAATTAGCCTTCAAGCAAGCGGTCGATTTCGTTACGCAGGGAGTGCAGGTCGTCGAGCCCCAGGTAGACGATCGCGTAGCGGATGTACGCGATCTGGTCCATCTCCTTCAAACCATTAATGACCAGGTCCCCCACCACGCGCGAGGAGACCTCAGCCTTGCCCATCTTCTGCAGGGCGGTCTCCACCTGGCCGATCATGCGCTCGATGTCCGCCGCCGAAACGGGACGCTTGGCGCACGAAATACGAATGCCACGCGCCAGTTTCTCGCGGTCGAATTCCTCGCGCGCACCATCTTGTTTGATGATCAACGGCGTGGCCAGGATGGGACGTTCGTAGCTGCTGAAGCGCTGTCCGCACTTGAGGCACTCGCGACGGCGTCGGATGCCCCCATGACTGTCATGGGAGGTATCCAACACCTTCGAGTCATCGTGCTGACAATACGGGCAACGCATATCTGGGCCTACTCCAAAATAGAACAAATGTTATCGCCAGATATGGGGGGTAATCATTTATGACCCCGTACATCTAGCGGATACGAATGGCATTGTAGCATAAAGGGAGGGTCAATACAAGTACCGCAACCAAACGCTTCTCTTAAAAAATCTCCCCCAAGGGTACTGTCAACTAAACGACGCAGCACAAGATGGCATCTTGCGCTACAAGTTTTTCAGGAACTCCAGCACCAGCGGATTGAACTCGGCAGTATGCGATTGATGTGGGACGTGCCCCGCCACGAACAGTTTGGTCCCGACCACATTGGGCAAAGCAGAGACCAGGTCCTTAAACGAAGCAGGCGCCAGGGTGCTGTCGCGGGTGCCCCATACCACCAGCGTGGGCGCCGTGATCTCTGCAAGATAGGGCGTCAGGTCGATGGAGGTCTGGGGCAGGTTGTACACGCCAGGCGCGGTACGCTTGTAATCCAGGGCGGTCTGTGCGCGGATGTGCTCGGGCAGGTTGTGCGCGCCGCCGCTGCTGTGTCCCATCGAGAGGCTGGTGGCATCGATGATGATGCGGAATAACCATTCGGGCGTGCGCTCGACCACGGTCATGTTGATGGAAGGATGTCGATAGGATAGCCGCAACAAGGCGGGCAACTGTCCGAGGCGATAGAATGGGTCGACCAGGACCAGGCCGCGGGTCCGTGCGGGGAAGCGGCGGGCGTAGTCCAGGGCCAGGTATCCGCCCAGGGAATGACCGACCAGGACGGGGGCCTGATCCAGCCCGAGAGAGTCGATCCAGGCTGCCAGATGATCGAAGACCCAATCCATCTCGTAGGCGCGCGAGTCGGGCTTGGCGCTCTCGCCGTGACCGAGCAGGTCAAGAGCATAGGCGGCATATCCATGTTGGGCCAACTCAGGGACGAGGTCATCCCAATCATGCAGGGAGGCTGCCAGCCCGTGAATCAGGATGACGGGTGCCCCCTCCCCCTGATGGATGAAATTGACTTGGGTGGGAAAATTCAGGGTTTCATTCGACGGATGCGATGTATTTTTCATAACGTTTGGCTAACTCACGCCGCAACACCTTGCCGATAAAGGTGCGCGGGAAATCTTCCATGAAAATGACGAAGCGTGGGACGAGCTGTGGGGGCAGGCGGCGTTTGCAGTAGGCGATGACCGCCTCGGGGGTGGGACGTTCGCGCCCCGCAATGACAAAGGCAAAGGGCCGTCCCGCCACGGCCACCACGGCGGCTTCCTTCACCTGCGGAATCTCGTAGATGACTTCCTCCACGTCGCGCGGGAAGGCTGGGCTGCCAGGTTTGTCAGGGTACCACATATCCGCCTTGCGGGCAATGATGCGGAAATAACCATCCTCGTCCATCTGGGCCACGTCGCCCGTCAGCAGCCAGCCGTCGCTCGTCAGCACCTCGCGAGTGGCCGCTTCGTTGCGCCAGTAGCCCATCATCACCTGCGGACCGCGCACAGCCAGTTCGCCAATCTGCCCCACAGACACTTCCTTGCGGCCCGTCGGCAAATCCACGACGGCGGCCTCAGTGGAGGGCAACGGAATGCCGATGCTGCCCAGCTTGCGGTCGCCACCCAGCGGGTTCGCGTGCGTGACGGGCGACGCCTCGGTCAGGCCATAGCCTTCCACCAGCCGACCCTTGGTCAGTTTCTCGAAGGCCTCCTGTACCTCGACGGGCAGCGGCGCGGACCCGCTGATACAGGCCTTCACCGAACGGATACCATACTTGCGCGCCGCGCGGAAATTGTTGATGGCCACGTACATGCTCGGCACACCCGGGAAGACGGTCGGCTTGTAAGCGCGGATGCTCTTCATGATGCCACCGATCTGGAACTGCGGCTGCAAGACCAGGGTCCCGCCGAGCGCCACGGGTACGTTGAGCGCGGTGGTCAGGCCATAGCTGTGGAAGATGGGCACCGCGCACAAGAAGCGCTCGCCGCCCTCCACCACGTTCGGCATCCAGTGGCGGGTTTGTAGCGCGTTGGCCACCAGGTTGCGATGCGAAAGCATCACACCCTTGGCGGCGGCGGTCGTGCCGCCCGTGAACTGGATCACCGCCAGGTCCTCGGGTTGGACGTTCACCGCAGGCGACTTGTCGCTCTGCCCGCGCAGCCAGCGGCGATAGGTCAACGCGTTGGTCAGATGGAATCCGCGATTGCGCCAGCGCGAGATCCACTGTTTCCAAAACGGAAGATAGTCGGCGGGGTCAGTCAGGATGACGTGCGGCACCCCGCTGCCCTGCTGGATCTGGCCCGCCAGTCCCGCCCAGGGCGTGAGCGTCACCAGCACGCTGGCTTCCACGTCCTTCACCTGACGGACGATCTCCTCAGGCTCGGTCATGGGCGGGATGAAGACCGCCACCGCACCCGCCTTCATCGCCCCGAAGAAGCCCACCACCATCTGCGGCAGGTTGGGCTGCAACAACACAACACGCGTGCCCTTGTCCACGCCCAATGCAAGCAGCGCGTTGGCAAAACGGTTGGCCTCGTGATTCAAACGACGATACGAAATACGCGCGTCCTCGAAGATCAACGCGGGCCGCAGCGGAAATCTCCGCACTGATGAGCGCAGCAAATGATGCAGGGGAATATTCGGGATGCCGACCGTGTAGGGCACGCCCGCTTCATAGAATCTCAGCCAGGGACGCTGGGTACGCAGTTCTTCGCGCGTGCCCTTCTTTTTGACGACCATCGAGGGCGTGTCGCGCCACGAGGATTTGGATTCCTCGCCCAGGAAGCGCTCAATGGCGCGGTCAACCGCCTCGCGCCGTTCCAACATGACCATGTGGCCTGATCCCCCGATATCGGCATCCTCCGCGCCTGGGATAGATTTCGCCACCCGCTCGAAGAACGGCCGCTCGAAGACCTGGTCGCGGTGCCCACGGATGACCAGCGTCGGCACCGTCAGCGCAGAGAACTTGTCCCAGCCGACCCAGCGGGACAGGTTTTGCAGGTAGTACGGTTTCAGCGCGTGCGGTGGGGCCGAGAGCCATGAGCGCGTGAACGGGTCGATTATACGAAGCAGCCAATTTGGCAGGTGCAGCGCCATCCGAAAGAACGGATTCAGCTTGAACTCACCCGCCGTCGCCACCAGAATCAGACGCTCGACTCGTTCGGGGTGAGCCAGGGCAAACTCCGTCGCCACCGCCCCGCCGAAGGAGTGGCCGACCAGCACAAAGGGTCCCTTTACTTTCAGCACGTCCAACGCGGCTTCGAGATCGGCCTGGATGCGCGGCATGTCGTATCCGCCCGAGGGCTTGTCCGAGAGGCCGTGCCCGCGCAGGTCGAGAGCGATGACGCGGTTCTCCAACGCGAATTTCTCCAACTGGTACTGCCATTGCAGCGCCTGTCCGCCGAAACCGTGCAGGAAAATGAAAGTCCGCTGGGGATGGTCGGGGGAGACATCCAGCGCCGAAAGGCGCACCAGCGGATTGGAGGAAACGCGCACTTCATGCCGATAGAGGTCGAGGTCGATGCCCATGGGAGTAGTGTACAGGAATCGGGGAGAGATGTCAATTTACATCTAATTTGTCCGTGCTATACTCGGGTCATGTCCTTCGATAAAGCCGTGGAAGCCATCATTCAGGAAGCCATGCAGCGCGGAGATTTCGACAACCTGCGCGGCAAGGGTCAGCCGCTCGACCTGAGCGCCTATTTCGACACGCCCGAAGACGTGCGCATGGCCTACTCGATCCTCAAGAACGCGGGGGTATTGCCCGAGGAGATCAATCTGCTGCACGAGATCGCTGCCCTCAAGGAGCGGTTGGCGGCCACCTACGAGGAGGCCCAACGTCACAAAATCCGCAGGCTGATCAGCGAAAAGCAGACCCAGTTCAACGTGCTGATGGAAAGGCAGAAACGTCAGCGCAGGGAAGCCTGAGCATACAATCACGAACCTACAACCCGCCCAGAAAAATCTGGGCGGGTTGCGTTTTACAAACTGGAGAAAAAATATCCTATTTTGTATTATTTTAATGTGACATTAAACAATAAAAGACGTGACAGCCCCCACTTTAGTGAAAATCCACACAAGGGTAATATATTATCGAATATGCGTTTATCCGAATATAAGACAGGTCTGCCATGATTACACCCACTCTCAAACAGGAAATTTCCCAACTCGAGGCCGATTTTTGCTCGGCACTCTCTGATCCCACGCGCATCCTTCTACTTTATGCCCTCAGCGAGGAACCGCGTAACGTCACCGAACTGACCGCCGAACTCGGTATCCCCCAGCCCACCACGTCGCGCCATCTCAAGATTCTGCGTGACCGTGGGCTGGTCCAAACCACCCGTCAAGGTACCACCGTCACCTATAGCCTGGCCGACAAGCGTCTGATCAGTGCGCTCGATTTGCTGCGCGCCGTCATGCGTGAACGAATCGCCTATCGCGCCAGTCTGGTGACAGAACTCATTTAAGGAGTTTCCATGAAGAAGCGTTTTCCGTTCTGGATCCTCGGCCTGGTCGGCATCCTGTTGATCGTGCTTGTCCCGATCCTCTACTTCATGCCGCGTGCCGCTGCCTCATCCAATGATCCCTGGTCGAAACTGCCCGAACACCCTGTTCATGTCGACCATAAGGACATCGTCAAGGGCGATTTCAAAACTGGTCAGGACGTCACCCGCGCCTGCCTTGTGTGTCACAAAGACGCCGCCAAAGACCTGATGATGACCACCCACTGGACCTGGGAAAGCAAGCCCTTCGACGTCCCGTGGCGCGACCAGCCCGTGACCATCGGCAAGATCAACCAGATCAACAACTTCTGCATCGGCACCCAGGGCAATGAAAATAAGTGCATGTCCTGCCATGCAGGGTACGGCTGGGAGGAAGGCAAAAAGGCGGAGCAGGCCAATCCCGACAACGTGGACTGCCTGGCCTGCCATGCGGATACGGGGCTGTATGGAAAAGGCACCTACGGCAACCCCGCCGATGGCGTGGACCTGCTGGCGGCCGCCCAGAGCGTGCGTGTTCCCACACGCGAAAACTGCGGCAAATGCCACTTCGACGGCGGCGGCGGTAACGGCGTGAAGCACGGCGACCTGGACGAGAGTCTGTACTTCCCCGATGAGAACGAAGATGTTCACATGGGCAAGCTCAACTTCCAGTGCACCGACTGTCATGTCACCACCAATCACCAGGTGCTCGGCCGCATGATAGCCGATAACTACACCATCGACCCGAAGGAACAGGTCTCCTGCGAGCAATGCCATATCAACCAGAAGCACGAGGATGAGCGAATCAACTCACACCTCGACTCGGTGGCCTGTCAGACCTGCCATATCCCCGCCCTGGCCGTCCAGGACCCGACCAAGGTCTACTGGGACTGGTCCCAGGCTGGACAGGAGGGCCGCGAGGACGATCACTTCACCTATCTGAAGATCAAGGGCGAGTTCGTGTACGACAAGAATTTTGCGCCCACGTACCTGTGGTTCAACGGCAACAACGAATATCGCTACATTCTCGGCGATAAAATCGGCGCCGACGGTGTCACCTACATCAACAAACCAGCAGGCAACATCGGCGACCCGACCGCCAAGATCTTCCCGTTCAAGCTGCACATCGCCAAGCAACCCTATGATGTGGTCAACCAGTATCTGCTCCAGCCGATCACTTCGGGCAAGGACGGCTTCTGGACCAACTTCAACTGGGACCAGGCCTTCAAACTGGCCGCACCCATCACGGGCCTGAACTACAGCGGACAATACGGCTTCACCACCACCTACATGTACTGGCCCACCACGCACATGGTCCAGCCCGCAACCCAGGCCTTGCAATGCGATGCCTGCCACGGTGAGAACGGCCGCATGGACTGGAAAGCCCTTGGCTATCCGGGCGACCCGATCGAGTGGGGCGCACGCTCCACCCCGAAGTAAACGGATGACACAATGAACAAACGTCAACTTTCCTTTGTCCTCCTGCTGACTGGCCTGCTCGTCCTCGGGCTGGGATTTGGCATCCAGTCTGCGCTGGCGAAGCGCAGCGAGACTCCCGTCACAGCGGCTTCCCCCATCCACCCGACCTTTGCCCTGCTCGATGCCGACGGCGAACAGGTGCTCAAGAGCGGCAAGAACGTCTCCACCATGCAGACCTGCGGGCAGTGCCATGACACGAACTACATCCAACAGCACGCTTTCCATTCGGACCTGGGCCTGAGCGCCTACGCCCCCTCCGACAAGACCTGGGATGCCAGCAACGGCATCTTCGGCCAATGGGACCCGCTCACCTATCGGTATCTCTCCGAGAAAGGCGACCAACGCCTCGACCTCTCGACAGCTGAGTGGCTGATGGTCAATGCCAACCGCGTCGTCGGCGGCGGACCCGCTGACACGTCCCGCGAAGGCCAGGCGCTGACCAGCCTCAAGGGCGACGCGAACAACCCCGAGGCCAGTATCCTCAACGCGGAGACGGGTCAGCCCGAAGCCTGGGACTGGTCCCAATCGGGCACGATGGAGATGAACTGTTTCGTCTGCCATCTCCAGGATCCCAACAATGCTCAGCGCGTGAAGGCCATCCAGGCAGGCGACTTCGGCGGCGCAAACACCGCCACCCTGGTCGGCACGGGCATCGTCACCCACACCTCCAAGGGTTATTTCTGGAACGACGCCGCCTTCGACGAGAACGGCAATCTCAAGGAAAAATACGTCCTGATCCAGGACCCGACCAACGCCAACTGCGCGGCCTGCCACGGTGAAGTCCACCCCGAAACGCAGGAGCCGCTGGTCGTCAGCGCCTGCAACCTGAACTACCCGCAGACCGCCACCACGGGACAGGTCATCGCCGCCCAGAAGATCAATGCCTCGGGCATGAACCTGGCCGACAAGCAGACCCTCAACCGCTCGTGGGACATCCATGCCGAACGCCAGTTGAAGTGCACCGACTGTCACTTCGCGCTCAACAACCCCGCCCATGCGCTGGAGATCCAGGGCAATAATCCCGATCACCTGGTCTATGACCCGCGCAAGTTGGACATTGGCGAATACATCCAGCGCCCCGATCACAACTTCGCGCGGGGACAGAGCGCCCAGTTCAACATCGATCCCGAGTTGAAGGGCACCATGCGCCGCTGCGAGTCCTGTCACGACGCCAACCAGGCTCATGCCGATTGGCTGCCCTACGTGGACAAACACATGGCGGCTGTCGCCTGCGAGTCCTGCCATATCTCGAAGATGTACGCCCCCGCCATTCAGTCTTACGACTGGACCGTGGTGACGCCCAACGGTCAGGCCGCCAGCGCATGCCGCGGCGTGGAAGGCGACCCGAACTCGATCAACTCGCTCGTCACGGGGTTCGAGCCCGCCCTGCTCAATCGCACCAACGTGGACGGCAAACAATTGCTGGCCCCGTACAACCTCATCACGACCTACTTCTGGGTCTATGATGACCCGAACGGTCCGCGCCCCGTCCGTCTCGCGGACCTGGAAGCGGCCTACCTCGAAAATGGCGTCTACACTGCTGACGTTCTCTCCGCCTTCGACTCGGACAAGAGCGGGGCGCTCGAAGCCTCGGAACTCAAGATCGACTCGCAGTCCAAGCAGGACCTGATCGCGGGTCGTCTCGCGGCGCTCGGCTTGAAGAATCCGCGCATCGACGGTCTCGTCCAGCCGTACAGCATCAACCACGGCGTGGCCCGCGGTGACGACGCCGTCAACGACTGCAAATCCTGCCACACCAACCAGCAGACCTCGCGCGTCGCCCAATCCATCGAACTCTCGGCGTACGCGCCCAACGGCGTGACGCCCAAATTCGTCAGCGGGACTAACGTCCAGGCCAGCGGCGAGATCGTGGTCCACGAGGATGGGTCGGTTTATTACCAGCCCAAACCCGCCAACGACAAGTTGTACGTCTTCGGCTCCAGCCGCGTGAACTGGATCGACTGGTTCGGTGCGCTGGCCTTCTTCGGCTCGCTGCTGGGCGTGCTCGGCCACGGGACGCTGCGCTACGTCAACTTCATGCGCAGGCCCAAGGTCCAGACGGCAACGAAGTCCGTGTACATGTACGACTCCTACCGCCGCTTCTGGCACTGGCTCCAGACCGTGGCCATCGTGACGCTGCTCTTCACAGGCCTGATCATCCACCGCCCCGACATCTTCGGCATCTTCTCCTTCCGCGGCGTGGTGACCATTCACAACGTGCTGGCCGCCATCCTGGTGATCAACGCCCTGCTCTCGGTCTTCTACCACCTGACCACGGGCCGCATGCAGGAATATATCCCGCGCCCCTACGGCTTCTTCGATGATGCCATCGTGCAGGCCAAGTACTACATCGGCGGCATCTTCAAGGGCGAACCTCATCCCTTCGAAAAGACGCCCAACAGCCGCATGAATCCGATCCAGAAGTTCACCTACTTCGGCATCCTGATGGTGCTGCTACCCCTGCAAATGCTGACGGGCGCACTGATGTGGGGCGTCCAACGCTGGCCCGCCATCGCTGGCTGGTTCGGCGGCCTGCCTGTGCTGGCCCCCTTCCACTCGCTGGTGGCCTGGCTGTTTGCGGCCTTCATCGTGGTACACGTGTACATGACCACCACGGGTGTCACCCCGTTCGAAGCCACGCGCGCCATGGTCACAGGCTGGGAGGAAGTGGAAGCCCACAGCCATGAAGAACCGAGCGCGTCGTAATCCGCGTTAGTGACAAGGAGATTTATTATGACAACTGCCACTCCTGCAAAACCCAGGGGCCTCTTTCCAAAGACCCCGAAGCCGTACGTGCATCCCTATTTCGGCGGGATGGTGCTGGGCATCGTGCTGTTCCTGGCCCTGCTCCTGACGGGCAACGGACTCGGCTCCTCGGGCGCCACCAGCCGCATCGACGCGGCTATCGTGGACGCGATCAGCCCCTCGCACGTGGATAACAATCCCTACCTGCTCAAGATGGCGGGCGGTGACAAAAATCCGCTGGACGACTGGATCGTGCCCGTCTTCTTCGGCGCCCTGCTGGGCGGCTTCACCTCGGGCCTGTTCAATGGACGCCTGAAATTCGAGACCACCAAGGGTCCGAACATCTCGGTCCGCACCCGCTGGCTGGTGGCCTTCCTGGGCGGCGTGATCTTCCTGTACGGCGCGCGCATGGCGCGCGGCTGCACTTCAGGCCAGGCGCTGACGGGCGGCACCACGCTCTCGGCGGGCTCCTGGCTGATCATGTTCTCCATCTTCGGCAGCGCCTACGCGCTGGCCTACTTCGTCCGCAAATTGTGGAACTAGGAGGCTGACATGCAATTCCCACTTCAAAGTTTTATCGCTGTCAGCGCCGCCAACCCGTGGACTTACGTCCTCTTCGGTGTGATTGGCTTCGCTTTCGGTTTTACGCTCGAAATGTCGGGCTTTGGCAACAGCGCCAAACTGGCCGCGCAGTTCTACTTCAAAGAAATGACCGTGCTCAAGGTCATGTTCACCGCCATCGTCACCGCCATGGTATTGCTCTTCGGGGCGGTCGGCCTGGGCATCCTGGATTTCAGCCAGGTGTGGGTCAACACGACCTACATTGCTTCTGGCGTGCTTGGCGGCTTGATCATGGGCGTGGGCTTCATCGTCGGCGGCTTCTGTCCCACCACTTCGCTGGCCTCGGCCTCCACGGGCAAGATCGACGGCATGATGTTCATGCTGGGCGGTTTCGTGGGCGCCTTCCTGTTCGGTGAGACCGAGCAGTATTTCACCCAGTGGTACAACAACGCGGGCTATCTCGGCCGCCTCACCCTCGACCAGGTCTTCCACCTGCCTGTCGGCGTGGTCGTCCTCATCATCGTGCTGATGGCTCTGTTCATGTTCTGGGGCTCAGAGCAACTGGAACGCATCATCGGCAAGAAGGACATGTCCCATGAGCCGAAACTGCGTCTGGTCGGTGCTGGCGCGCTGGTAGCCGTGGCTCTGGCTGTGGTCTTCATCGGTCAGCCCAGCCTCGACTCGCGTTACGCCAAACTGACTTTCACCCGCACCGTAAACGGGGAACCAGTGACCTACACCGCGGACCAGATGCTGGAAAATCGGCTGGTCTTCATCTCGCCCGCCGAGGCCTTCAAGGCGCAGTACAACCAATCCATGAACCCGATCTATCTCGACGTGCGTTCTGAGGCGGACTACAACCTGTATCACATTCAGGATGCCGTCAACGTGCCGCTGGACCGCCTGACCGAGGTTGTCCCCACCCTGCTGAGCGAGCCACCCGCCAACTCTGTCTTCGTTGTGATGAGCAATGACGAAACCGCCGCCGTGAAAGCATGGAAGACCCTTTCGGCTTCGAGCGTGCCGAATGTGTACATCCTCGAGGGCGGCATCAATAATTGGATCGCCTTCTTCGGCAAGGATGATCCCCAATTCCAGCCCAACCTGAACGCGGGTGACGATCAATTGAGGTACACCTTCACCGCTGCCCTGGGCGCGGGTTACAAATCCTGCTCGCCCAGCCCGATCGAATACGAGAAGCTGACCTTCGCACAGAAGATCGTCCTGCAGCTCAAACGCGATAAGAGCGGCGGCGGCTGCGGATAATCTCATCTTCTATTTCAGGGATCAGAGCGCCACTGAATCCCATGAGGAGCCAGAAACGGCTTCGGGAAAATCCCGAAGCCGTTTCTCGTTGAGCAGAATACGCCCGAACCGGGCACGCGCCCCACATTATATTCGCACACAACGCATCAAACCGTCAACTTGTCTTGTGATTCCCGATGTGAGTGACCGAGGGATGCTCGGAAAAATGTCTCTGCACCGATTCACGCGAAGCGTTGGCGGTTTGCAACACCAGAACAAACTTGGCCTGGACGTTGAAAGGGTTACGCCATAGATGGGGAAGGGTGGCTTCAAAGATCAGGATATCGCCCGCCTCCACCAGGTATGTCCTGCCGTCAATCACATATTCGATCTTCTCCTGCAAGCAATACACAAATTCATGCCCGGTGTGTACCACCTGCCGTTCCCCGCCGCTGCCGGCATGAGGTTCAAGGGTGATCAAAAAAGGCTCCAGCTCCTGCGAAGGCATGGTTTTCCCCATGCCTTCGATCGTCACGCCTTCGCTCATAATCGTAGGGCGCTGGCCGGATTTGATGAGCAGAATCGAGGCAGGTGCTTCCTCCTCGAAAAAATAACTCATACGAATGTTCAGGGCCGAGGCCAGACTTTGCAGGGTCGCTACGCTGGGGGACGTCTCATCGCGCTCGATCAGGCTAATCGAATTGGGAGACAACCCCGCCATCTGTGCCAGGTCTCGTTGGGAGATGTTTCGTTCGCTGCGTAATTGACGCAATTTTGCACCTAGGGAATAGACCTCTACCATAGTTACCTTTCGCGTTGCCGTCGCGCTGGGATTCTCGTCCTTGCCAATGATACCAGAAGCGGCCAAAACACACAATTTTTTGTGAAAGGAGACAAACTACTCTTACATATCGAGGCATGGGATGTTGGAAATTTTTCGGGTTTTCAGCGGATTTTGCGTTGAAAACGCAACGATAATTCAACAAATTAGTTCTTTTGTCAATTAAATTGCATTGTAATGATTTAATTGTGACATATATTACTAAAATAATTGACAGAATTAATTGATAATAAACAAGGAAGTTCATAAGCGTTGATTATTCTATGGAGAAACATGAAAATTGCAATTATCACCGATGATGGGAAGACCATCAGCCAACATTTTGGACGCGCCAACTATTACGCCGTCCTGACCGTCGAAAACGGCCAAATCATCCAGCGTGAGTTGCGTGACAAACTCAGCCATAAACACTTTGCGGGTGAGGAGCACGCCCACCAACCTGTCCAGCCGCATGGATATGATCCTGCCTCCCAGAACCGTCATGCACAAATGGCGGAAACCATCGCCGATTGCGAGACCCTGCTCTGCCGCGGAATGGGCGCCGGCGCCTACGAAAGCATGAAGGAGCGCGGAATCCGCCCCGTGGTCACCGACCTGGTCGATATCGACGAAGCTGCACTGGCCTGCGCATCCGGCGGGCTGGTGGATCACGTCGAAAAACTACATTAGGACTGAGATGTTACCAATGACCGCCCCTGCAGGCTCAGCATCAAAGAAAGAAACCGGTAGACACGGTGCCTTTTCGAAGCGGGAAGCCGGTCTTGTGTCGGAACAGGTTGGGCAGATGTTGCGGGCTATGCGCAAGGAACGCAAGTTTTCCATCCGTTCCCTGGCCGAACGAAGCGGCTTGAGTGTCAATACGCTCAGTTTGATCGAAAACGGGAAAACCTCTCCAAGTGTCAACACCCTTCACCGCTTAGCCCAAAGCCTGGATGTTCCCATTACAGCCTTCTTTCAATGTGAGCCGTCTGCAAAGAAGGTCATCTACCAGAAGGCTGGGGAGCGCCAGCAGTATGTCTTCTCTCAGGGGCATGTGGAAAGCCTGGGCGCGGATGTGCCCCACACGGGGTCTGAGCCCTTTATCGTCAGGCTTGAGCCAGACGCCAATAGCGGAGCCGAGCCTGTCGTCTATGCAGCGCGGGAGTTCATCTACTGCCTGGAAG
>CALFXA010000120.1 GCA_937928015.1 uncultured Anaerolineales bacterium
CCATCGTCCCCACGTTCAGATGCGGCTTGCTGCGATCAAATTTTGCCTTCGCCATGTTTCGTTCTCCTTTTTCTGACAAATACTTGAGTCAGCATCTGAGCCCACGATGGGATTTGAACCCATGACCTCGTTCTTACCAAGAACGCGCTCTGCCGACTGAGCTACGTGGGCTTGACGTGCTGTGTGACCGGCTTTCCAGTCACAAGTGGGCGGTGGAGGATTCGAACCTTCGAAGTCTTCTGACAACTGATTTACAGTCAGTCCCCTTTGGCCACTTGGGTAACCGCCCGGGGGTAAATTGTATTTTCTAGTAGTTAGTCTACTAGTCGCTTCGCCGCTCAAATGGGAGAGGCGAACCGACCAACAACCTAACTGGAGCCGACGACGAGAATCGAACTCGTAACCGCCCGCTTACAAGGCGGGTGCTCTGCCGATTGAGCTACGTCGGCGATTAAGCGTGCGGATTATACCAAACCACACAATCGGCCGCAAGGTTTTGACAATTAAATTGCTCCCAGCACGCAGGAGCACGGGTCGAAAGTTTATCAGGGAATAAGGTCCTAGTCAACCCTTGAAGGTGATTCTTCAAAGAGAAAGATGCTTTTCACTCTGAAGGGATGAATCAAAGAAGGTCCTGCCGGGTATTGACGAAAGCGAGAATCTGATTAAAATAGAACATAAGTTCTATTTTATATGTGGCCGTATCCATTGCCTGGGTACGCCGATCGGTGGTGACATGGATGAAATGACTCGCAAGGAATTGATGCTGGAGGTTATGGCCGAACTCCAGCCAGAGATCGAAGCGGCGCGGTACGCCCCATTACCGATAAAACCATCCCAACCGCTGCTCAGCCACACATTGGAAGATTACCTGCCCCTGCCCCCCGAAGCGCTCTTCCTCGGTGTGGCCATGGACCGGCTGCCGGTCCTGCTCAATTTGCAGGACCCGGTCCCAGGTCCGTTGCTGATTACGGGGGATCAGGAAAGCGGCAAGACGGCCTTTCTTCAGATCATCGCCCGCGGCGTGGATCAGGTCCACCAGGCCAACGAGGTGCAATACGGCGTCATCACAGCATATCCCGAAGAGTGGAATCGGGTGAGCGGCGCGCCCAACTGCGTGGACATCTTCCCCTCCTACAAAAACGAATCTCAGGATTTTCTGAATTCGCTTTCCAGTTGGACACACGTCAATCGCGGCGAGCGGCAATCCGTGCTGTTGCTGATCGACGACTTGTCCGTCATCGCAGGCATGGACTTCGAAGCGCGGCAAAGTCTGCGCTGGCTGCTCCTGCGCGGACCTGCGCGGCGGGTCTGGCCCATCGTGACGCTCAATCCGTCCAGGCTGGCTGAGGCACGCCCGTGGATGGATTTCTTCCATACACGCCTATTCGGCAGGATGCAAAACACGGGAGACGTTGTCAAGCTAGCCAACGCCAATGCCCTGCTGGGCGACCTGACGCCCGGCTCCGAGTTCATGATGCGCGAGGGCGAGGACTGGCTCAAGTTCTGGATCCCCGCCTTCGACTAGGAGATGATATGCATACCGGTTTAATGTGGTTCGACAACGATCCCCTCACGACGCTGACCGCGAAGATCCAAAAGGCCAGCCAATATTACCAACAAAAGTTTGGGCATCTCCCGGACCTCTGCCTGGTCCCGCCCGAAGCACTTGATGCCGCCCAAGCGGACCTGACCCCAGAACAGCCCATCACCATCCGCGCGTACCGCCCTGTCTTGCCCGGGCACTTGTGGATCGGCACGGAAGAACAGAATTCGTAGGAGCGACCCGGCACCGGTCCCCTACTTAATTCGAATCGCCTCCCGCGGAACTGGCCCGCGGGAGGCGATTGCTTTTCTACAGGCTATCCCATCGCTATGACAAAAGCCACCGCATACTGTCGCTCATGGCTGAGGCTGACCGACCAGGTCGTCAACCCTTTCTCCTCGGCGATTTGCAAGGCTTTGCCGCGCAATACGAGGAATGGGGCTTTGCGATCATCATTGAGAATCTCGATGTCCTGCCAGCCGATCTCGCCGAACCCATGTCCCAGGGCCTTGGCAGCCGCCTCCTTGGCGGCAAAGCGCACCGCCAGAGACTCGGGCCGACCCTGACAAGCCTCCAATTCGGCGGTTGTGAAAACGCGCTTCAAGAGACGTCCGTCATGGCGCTCGGCGGCCGCTGTCATGCGGCTGATCTCAAGGATATCGACACCGGTGGACAGGTTCACGTCACGGCCCTGCGATGGAGATGCCCAGCCGTTCGGGATCGATGTACTTCTGCGCCGCGGCCAAGACGTCGCGTGGTGTGACGGCGCGGATGCGCTCGACATAACCGCGATAGTAATCCAGCCCGAGGTTGTAACGCTCGATGTTGAGCAAGGCGTTCGCCACACCGCCATTCGACTCGAGCGAGAGCGGCAGGCGGCCGATGAAATTCGCCTGGCTGTCGGCCAACTCGGACTTGGTCACACCCTTGTTCACAAAGCGTTCGAGTTCCCGCTTGACCAGATCGACGGTCTTTTTGACGTTGGACGGGTTGACGCCCGCACTGACGGTCCATGCGCCGGGGCCAACGCCCGCGCTCAGATTCGAGTAAGCGTAATAAGCCAGGCCCGATCTCTCACGGACCACATCGCCGATGCGGCCCATCATGCCGAACTGACCGAGGACCGAATTTCCCAGCGAGGCGGCCACGTACTCGGAGTCCTTGCGGCGCGGGCCCACTGTGCCGACGACCAAATCCGATTGGGATTTGCCCGAAATTCTGTATTTCTTTTGAATTGTCTTTTTGATGGGCTTCAACGGCGGCAGAGACGGCATATCCTTTTGCTCGTCGGGCTGCCAGCCGCCCAGGGCGTTCTCGACGATGTCGGCGGCCCGCTGCGGGTCGATGCCGCCCACGATGGACAGGATCAGCCCGCGGGGTCCAAAAAAGGAACGGTGGAAATCGAACAAATCCTCGCGGGTGATGGAGCGGATCGTCTCGGGCCAGCCGTCCCCGGGCCGACTATAGGGATGCCCAGCGTACATGATCTGGTCGAAGGTTAGGTCGGCCATATCGGACGTATCCTGCGCGCGCAGGGCCAGCCCCGTCAGCAATTGGGCGCGCAAACGCTCCACTTCATCGGCGGGGAAGGTGGGAGTACGCAGAGTCTCGGAGAACAAATCGATCAACAGCGGCAGGTCCTCGGCCAGAGATCGCCCACCGAAACTGGTGGTGTGGACACCCGAGTCGTATCCGAGCGACGCGCCGACCGACTCGAGCCGATTGTAGATCTCGTCGAAGGAATGCTTCTGCGTGCCGCGCATCAACGCCGACGCGACGAAGTCAGCCAGCCCGAGTTTTTCCTGCGGCTCGGCCAGGGCGCCTGCCGCGAAATATCCGCTGAGTGTGACGGCGGCCGAATTGAAATTAGGTCGTGCCAGGATGGTGATGCCGTTGGGCAGGACGCGGCGATAGACATCGTCCGCGCCTGGCAGAGGATGAATGGGCTTCGTCTTCATGCTCCCTCCCCCGACGGAAGATACGCCCCGATAATGCGATTCTGCGGACGCAGGTACTCGCGCGCCACGCGCCGCACGTCGCGCGGGGTGACGGCCGCCAGACGGTCGAGGTAGGTCAGGAACCAGTCGATGTCGGCGAACATCTCGGCAAAGCCCAGCCAGAAGGCCTGGTTGGTGATGTTCTCGCTGCCATACGCAAAGATGGCCCGCGCCTGTTTGATGGCGCGCGCGATCTCCTGCCGCGACACCAACTCGGTCTGGGCGCGCTCGATCTCGGCGTCCAGCGCGGCGAGGACCTGCTCGGGGCTGCGTTCGGGATGCACGGTGAAGGTGAAGAAATACAGGAAGGGGTCAATCGTCAGGCTGGAACCACCCGAAACGCTGACCGCCAATTCCTTGTCCACGAGGGCGCGATACAGGCGCGAGGTCTTGTTCGAGATGCCGCCGCCGAACAGGTTGGGATTCGATGGCCCTGCCAGCAGGCTGTCCAACACAGACAGCGGGAAGAAATCAGGATGGGAGGCAGACGGGAAACGGTAACCGATCTGAAGGTAGGCCGTCTCGCCTGGCCCCTCGACTGTCAGCCTGATCTCACCGCGTTGGGGCGGCTCGGGGCGAGCCAGCCGCGGCGGGACGGGTCCTGCGGGAATCGGCTCGAACAACTCGCGGATGCGCGCCAGCATAGACTTCGTCTCGAAATCCCCCGCCACAGCCAGGACCGCATTGTTCGGGACATAGTATTTGCGATAATGCGCGTGCAGCATGTCGCGGGTGATGGTCTGCAGGTCGGCCATATCGCCGATGACTTCATGATGATACGGGTGCACGCGGAAGGCCGTCTGCTGGAGGGCTTCACCCAACTGGAAGAGCGGCTCGTTCTCGTTGCCTTCGCGCTCCGAGATGATGACCGTGCGCTCGGAGGCCACGTCCTTTTCGTCGAAGAGGCTGTTGACCATGCGGTCGGCTTCGAGGCTGAGGGCCAGGTCGAAGCGGTCGGACGGCATGGTCTCGTAGTAGGTGGTCCAGTCGAGGAAGGTCATCGCGTTCCAGACGCCGCCCTCGCGCGAGATGGCGCGGTCGAGCACGCTGGCCGGGTAGCGCGGCGTGCCCTTGAACTGCATGTGTTCGGTCCAATGCGAGAGGCCCGTCGCACCCGTGACCTCGTCACGCGAGCCGACGCGATACCACATCCACGACGAAACCAGCGGCGCGGTGTGGATTTCCTTGAGCAGGACCTTCAATCCGTTCGACAGGGTCACTTGCTTGATTTTTTCAGGCATGGGCCTCCGGGCGGACGATGGGGATGTCACTGGCAGATGGACTGATTATCCAGGTCAACGGACAGCGGCTCGATGATGCACAGGAAGGGCTTGACCACTTTCTGGAGATTCGAGAACGGCGTCTGCAATTCGGTCTGCGCCAACGGGATGTTGACCGGCACGGTCAGGTTGATCGGGACCGATCCCTGCACGGGGACATTGAAGTCGAGAGCCACCTCCAGCACCGTGCCCGAGGGAAGAATCACCTGGGCAGGTGCGTCAATGTTCAGGGTGGCCGTGTTGATACGCACCCGCGCGTTGGGAATGGTCGTGTCGGAGGCCAGCCTGATCTGGGTGGTCTTTTGGATCGGCACGGTCAGGTCAATCGGGATCGAGTCCTGCACGGCAATCGAGGTCACGATGCTGGCTCGCTCCATGCGCTGGAAGTTGGTGTACAGGCCTGAGAGGATTCGCAAGTCCTTGTTATCACCGAGCGCCATCAGGCTGTTGAGCGACAAAAGCAAATACACGACGACCCCAAAAAGGATACCGTTCACCATCAGCGACATGATGCCGGTGACGGTCCAGAAGGCGCGGAAGGTACGCTCGGTGCGCGAATACGTCTGACGTGGTGCGGACTCGGGAGGTGAGGACGGCTGGGGCGCGGAAACAGGCTCGGGCGTCGACGGGGCGGGTCCGCCCGCCTGGGGCCGCCTGGGAAGGCGTGCAATCGGCGACGATGCTTCCTCTGTTGGAGAAGGCTCTTCCCCACTGGAGAGGATGTTCCGCAAACGGGAACCTGGATTATCTTTCGGGTCTGTGGTCATCTTGCCTCCTTGAAATGTGCGTGCTTAATCTTAGCATAGATATGAAAAAAGACGCGCTTTCAGGTTCTCATCAAATTCTCAACCAGGGGCAGTACCTTTTTGAGCCGAACTGCGACTTGTGGAATCATAAGCCATGAGCAGACCGCTTGTACGGTTGCTTCTTTTTGGCTATAATCGCACCGCTTTTGTCTTATTTGCATCGCAAGGAGGAAGAGTGAGTTCTCAGTATCTGGTAGCCGTGGTGGGCGCTGGCCCGGCCGGTCTTTTTGGCGCGCGTGAATTAGCCAACATGGGCGCGCACGTAGTCCTGTTCAACCGCGACCTGAAGCCGGGCGGCCTGGCTGAATACGGCATTTACCCAAACAAGCACATCATGAAGGAAGGACTGCGTCGGCAGTTTCGCGGTGTGCTCGACAACCCGAATGTCGATTACTTCGGCAACGTGACCGTCGGCGCCCAGGGTGACTTGAGCCTTGACGAACTGCGCGCGTTGGGCTTTGACGCCGTCCTCGTGACGGCGGGCGCGCAGGGCACCAAGTGGCTGGGGCTGCCGGGCGAAGACCTGGTGGGCGTGTACCACGCCAAGGATGTGGTCTATTCCTACAACAAGCTGCCACCCTTCTCGCAGAAGCAGTTCCGCTTTGGGAGGCGCTGCGCCATCGTCGGTGCGGGCAACGTGATGGTGGACATCGCGCATTTCCTGATCCACGAGCAGAAAGTGGACGAGGTCATCGCGGTCGTGCGCCGAGGCCCAGCCGAGGTCAAGTTCGACAAGAAGGAAATGGAACACGTCATCGCCAACCTGGACCTCTCCGCGTTGGATGAGGAACTGGCCCGCTCGACGCCGGTCATGCAGGCCGTCGGTCAGGACCCGGCGGCGGCTCGCGCCTCGATTTTGGAGGCCCTGCCGAAGGCGGATCCCAAGACCTCCGAGACGAAGTTCCGCTTCGAGTTCCTGGCCTCGCCCGTGCAGATGCTCGGCCAAGGCGGAATGCTGACCCAGCTCGAAGTCGAGGATAATACTCTCGTGCTCAAGGACGGCGAGACCAAGGCCCGCGGCACGGGCGTCAAACGCCGCATCGACGTGGAGACGGTCATCTTCGCCATCGGCGACAAGGTGGACGAATCCTTCGGCCTGCCGGTCCAATGGAATGAGTTCATCAAGAACCAGGAACCCCGCTTCCCGGTGGACGGAATCTCGTACGAGTCGACGGTGGAAGGCATCTTCGTCGGCGGGTGGTCACGCCAGGCCAGCCACGGGTTGGTCGGCTATGCCCGCAGGGACGGCACCAACGCTGCCAGGGCGGTCTGGCAATACTTGCAGACCAAGTCCCCATCCGCGGCAAACGCCGAGGCGGTCTCCGCCAGATTGCTGGCCCTCAGCAAACCCGTCATCACCAAGGACGACATCAAGCGGCTGGAAGCGGCCGAAGCCGCCGAAGCTCAAAGACGCGGGCTGGAAGAATTCAAGTTCGCCAGCAACGAGGAAATGCTGGCAGCCATCGGAATGATCGAAACCGCGTAATTCCACCCCTCTCCCAGCAGGAGAGGGGTTATTTGTTTAATATCACGGACAAGCTGCGCTCTGGATCAGCGTGATCGTGGATGAACCAACATATTGGTCGGCATACTGATTTTCCTGCAAGTTCAGCAACGGCCTGGACGTGTAGTAAGTAACCTGATAACACTGGCCTTCCTGCACCCTGTCCAACACATCCTGGCTGACGCCAAAGGTGTAATACTTCGAATTGCCCGTCATCTCCATCTGGTAACTGGTGCATGTCGTACCGCTGTTCGAGCAATTCGACTCGACCACACGTTTCTTATCAAGGTGGGCGATCACGGTCTCGTCCCCATTTTGGATGGAGAAGAACATCGAAATTGCCATGACGCAGCCAACCATCAGGAGAATCACACCTGCTGCACCTGTCGCCACGCGCCCGAGGACTTTATCTTTGCGGCGAAAAATAGCCATTCCCAGACCAATCCCTCCCAACCCAAGCACAAAGACGACCAGAAAGATTCCGCCCGAGAAGGCGCGCAGGGGTGTAGCGCTGTAAATAATGTTTTCCATGATTCACCTTTAATTTTTGATTTGATCGGCTCCCATGTTCCAACCGCCGAAAATATGCAATCCATTATAAGAAAATCAGAGGCGCAATCAATCCCCAATGGTCATACTCTGCGTTTATGGAACCGCCCCGCCCTGATCGGCGTCAGAAAAACATATTCTTTGCAGACGTTTTTCTCATCTTTTTGAGGTATAAACGCATACAACTCATAGGGAAGGTACAAGCAAGTTTAGCCAGCTATTGAGAAGTGCAAGGGAGTAGGATGCAAAATGAATCTAAAAAGGCAAAATTTGTCAGTCTATTTTGTGTTGTTGAGTATATTTGCTGCAAGCTGTAACCCTGTTCAAGCACCTAATACAACTGCGTCAGCCATAACCACAACACCTGTAGCATTATCCACAACAACATTCACGCCGGTGCCCACGCTTAAGCCAATATCAACGCTTCCACCTACACCCTCTCTGACAGATGTTGGATTGAATTGGAAAGAATGCCTTGTCACAAAAGGTTCTCCCAAGGAGGGTTTTAATTGGGCAGAAGTGGAAACATGTTTTGGTCATTTCATGCCTCTGTGGAGCGATGAAGAAAACGCAAACTTTGGCGCTCAGGTTAATATGGAGAATTTCCGCATAACGATTGGAAATGATGTTTATGAAACCAGATTAACCGACAATTCATTCCCCAGTCAGAAATACATGCTATACAAGAATGATGATATCATTCAAAGTTTATCTGGTGAGTTCACAAGTATTTCTCCTAACATAAGTTTACAAAATGTTGGTGGGAAAGTAGCCTGGGAATTTTTAGATAAAAATGGAGCAACGATCATCTACGATGGCATAGACGTGCGTAGCCTTTATGGAATAGATAAGGCATACCGTCCCTACGGCATCAATGGAAAATTGATATTTGTTGGAAAAAAAGGCAGTCTATATTACATTGTCTACAATGGGCAGAAGGTAGGGACGACGTTTGATAAGATATTTATTGCATATTGTTGTGAGCCAGCAGCATGGTCAGTGCAATATGGAAAAGGGACATATTTATTCTGGGGTTCCAGGAATGAACAATGGTATATGGTAGAAATCACATCTGCTCTAAAATGACGATGGCCGAAGCAGATTATTGCGAACCGTTGCATCTCCACCCCAATTACCCAGAAGCATCGTACAATTAAACCTGCCTGCAAGCTCAATTGCTGGCTTATCCTGGAGACACTATGAAACTATCCCAAACCATCACCATCGAAGTCAAACCTGACTACTTCGTGTTCATCAACGACGACATCAAATACGTCTTCGAGACTTGCATCAACTATAAACTACAAGACGGCGAACCCGTGCCCGTGGCCATCGGCGAAAGCCAGCAAATTCCAGACACCACCCTGCTGCGTCTGTTCGACCCAGAATCTGGCGCGGAGATCGACAAGTTCGGCTTCCTGCGCCTCTTCCTCGAGTACGGCATCGACAAGACCTACGAGAAGGGCCGCTTCCCCACCCTCAAACCCCTGGTCATCTTCAAGGGCGCGGAAACGCTGCAAAAGGAATTGCTCGGTTACCACTACGGTATCCTGCAATACGCGGGCCTGTTGGCAGGCGCCCGCGACGTTGTATTCGAGTAAATGTCCAAGCGCGACCTGTACTTCCGCAAGCCGCTTATGAACGCGGCGGGGACCCTGGGATTTTCTCCCGACCCGCGCGCGCCCTTGGCTTGGGAGGACTTGGGCACGTTTGTGACCAACCCCATTTCCCTGCGCCCGCGCTTGCCCGCCGCCCAACCGGCCGTGGTCGAATACCCAGGCGGATTCCTACTCCATACGGGGCTGCCGAACCCCGGCCTGTCTGCCGTTATCAAGAAGGACTCAGCTCGTTGGGCGCGCGCCGACCTGCCCGTAATCGTCCACCTGATGGCCGACCGCCCCGAAGAGACAGCCAAAATGGTGCAAATGCTGGAGCGCCAGGAAAATGTGATGGGCGTGGAACTTGGCTTTGCGTCGTTGCTCGCGAGTGACACCCTCACCCTGACGGTGGAAATGTGCCGGGGTGAACTGCCATTGATCGTTTCGCTGACGGCGGAGCAGGTAACGCGCATCGGCGCGCGGGTGATGCAGACGGGCGCAGCGGCCATTAGCCTGTCCGCGCCGAGGGGAGCCCTGGAAACTGACGGGGCGTTGACGATGGGCAGATTGTATGGGCCGTCTCTATTCCCCCAGGCGTTGGAGCTGGTCCACACGGCAGCGCGAATGGGGCTGCCCGTCATCGGCGCAGGGGGCGTCTGGAAACGAGACCAAGCCGAGGCGATGATCCAGGCGGGCGCGCTCGCCGTCCAGGTCGATGCCAGCCTGTGGCTTCCACAAACATAAAGACCCCGTCGGTACGACGGGGTCTTTATACG
Organism: uncultured Anaerolineales bacterium; assembly: GCA_937928015.1. Taxonomy (GTDB): domain Bacteria; phylum Chloroflexota; class Anaerolineae; order Anaerolineales; family Villigracilaceae; genus JACPVF01. The sequence continues at coordinate 10,057 of CALFXA010000120.1, forward strand.
AGTCGAGTGGGTTAATCCACGAGGCGGACGGCGGCGGCCTGCGGGCCCTTGGGGCCCTGCTCGATGGTGAATTCCACCTTCTGGCCTTCGTTCAGGTTGCGGAATCCGTTGCCTTCGATCGCGGAGTAGTGAACGAAGACGTCCGGGCCGCCCTCGCGTTCGATGAAGCCATAGCCCTTGGTGCCGTTGAACCACTTCACGGTGCCGATGATACGCTCAGACATTTTGCCTCCTTAAGACAAAAAAGAAAAAAATGGGTGACGCAAAGCCTTTCATCGGCAGTAAAAAAACGGCCCATGCAGTGCATGAGCCGTCGTTCTTCCTTCCAACGAAACCACTTGCATCTTGCAAACGGGATTCTACCGCTAACCATTTGGAAGTCAAGGTTAAAATTCCATGAGTAAGCGGCCGCAAAGTTTGCAACTTTTCCGCGCCTGCTTCATCCAAAGTGGGAAATCAATTCAAGAACAGCAGGAGCACAAACATGGAAAAACTTCTCAACGAACAGATCGTTGGTCAGGTCAAGGAAGTCTTCGGCGGGATGAAGGAACCCGTCGAGATCCTTTTCTTCGGCAGCGAGACATGCGATTATTGCACCGAGACGCGCCAGCTCGTCGAAGAGGTGGCCGACACCCACACCAGCATCAGCGCCGCATATTACGATCTCGATCAGGACGCCACGCTGGCGGCTGAGTTCAACGTGGACAAGGCGCCCGCCATCGTCATCGCTGCGAAGAACGGCGACGAGGTGGTGAATTACGGCATCCAGTATTCGGGCATCCCCTCGGGCCATGAGTTCAGCACGTTGATCAACGACATCCTGCTGGTCTCGGGCCGCGACTCGGGCCTGGACGAGGCTACCCGAGCCTACCTCAAGGGGCTGGAGACGCCCCTGCACATGCAGGTCTTCGTGACACCCACCTGCCCGTACTGCCCGCGCGCCGTGCTGCTGGCGCACCAGATGGCGATGGAGAATCCCGCCATGATCCGCGCGGAAGGTGTGGAGGCCACCGAGTTCCCCGATTTGGCGAACCGCTTCAACGTCAGCGGCGTGCCGCAGACCACCATCAACGCGGGCCGCGGAACCGTGGTCGGCGCGGTGCCCGAAGGTCACCTGCTGGACGAGATCAAGCGCGCGCTGTTGAATTAGGGAAGCCATGTCCAACCGAAGCGAACGACGCAGGCAGATCGAAAAGCGAAAGCAGCAACAGATCCTCGTATCGGTGCTGATTGGCCTGGGCGTGATCGTTGCCCTGGTGGGTGTCTTCGCCTCGCTGGCAAAAACCGCATCGAACATTCCACAAGGCGGCTACTCGACCATCCCCGCGGAAGTCAACTACCCCGCCCCCGACCTCGCGTTGGAAAGTGTGGCAGGTGGAACCGAGGCGCTGACGGATTACCGCGACAAGGTGGTGCTCGTCAATAATTGGGCCACATGGTGCCCGCCCTGCAAAGCCGAGATGCCGACCCTGGCCGCTTATTACAAAGCCCATGCCGACGAGGGTTTCATGATCGTGGCCGTGGAAGCAGGCGAACCGCTCGACCAGGTCAAGGCATTCGCAGACCAATACCAGCTCCCGTTTTCGGTCTGGCTCGACCCCGATGGGAAGGCTCTGCAAGCCTTTCAGAACGGCACCCTGCCGAATTCTTACGTGATCGACCGCACGGGCACCGTCCGCTTGATGTGGACGGGTGAGATCACCCGAGATATGCTGGAAAAATACGTCACGCCGTTACTAGGCGAAGGATAACAAAAGGCCGCTCGATGAGAGCGGCTTTTTTATTGACCCAGAATCGCGATTATTTCTTGTCTTGCTCCACTACACGCAAAGCAATTTGATCCACACAAAGGAGCAAAAGCAGCCAGGCGCTGAGATAGAGTTCGAGGCCGACAGACAGAGCGTGACGGGCGGGGGCCATGGCGTCTCCGTGCCAGGTGATGAAGAGATGCGGAAAGATCGGGAGGACGAGCAGGATGAAGGCCGCCCAAAGCGGATTACCTCTCCAGGCGCGGAACAGGATGGCAATCAATGCGGCGACGGTCACCGCGACGAAAATCCACAAGATGAAACGGTCGGGATACAGGACGCGCTCGACGAAAGCGGGCAGGACGGGTTTGTACAGACGCGTGAAATAATTATCCACATCGGGGAAAGCCACCAGCGGGCCGAACTGCTCAAAGGCCTCTGCCCCGCTATTCATTGGGTTAGAGGCCAGCCAACGCATGTAACAGGATTTCCCATGCGGATAGACCCAGGAGCGAAAGTCAGCCAGATCGGGGTCGTTGTAGAAGGCGCGCGATTGGCCATTGGCGAACTCGCCTTCGAGCGCCATTAGACCAGGGGTGACAACCAGGTCACAATTGGATTCGAAGAAATCGACCGCCTGCGGGTTGGGCAGGATGCGGCGTCCCATCACGTTGAGGAAGGGGAAGACCCAGCGCCCCCCCAGATCAGCATTGGCATTGTTGAGCAGGAAGATACTGACGAAGGCGGCGCTGAGGATCAAGGTGCGCGGTTCGGCCCAACGCAAGATGACCGCCAGAACAAGCAATCCCGCCAGCATGAGCAGCAGATAGGCATTGGTATCACGCGTGAAGGCCAGGAACAGACCGACGACGATCAACGCAAGGACGCGCTCGACGCGCCAGCCGCGTAGCAGCCAGAGTCCCGCGGCGAGGAACAGCACGAACCATGAGACCGAAAGCGCCTCGGTCAGCATGGTGAAGTCCCAACCTGCCAGATGACGGACCAGACTCAAGGCGAAGATCAAACCGAAGGCGAACGGAGCCAGGCCACGGGTCCGCAGCGAAGCGGCCACCGACAGCCCGAGCAGGGTCCAGGCCAGGATGGAGAATCCAAGCTGAAGGGCGGCAGCGGTCGAGAAATCCTGACCTGCAATTTTCAGTAATAAGGGAAAAACCAGCGGACGCGAGTCACCCCAAAATTTTGCATCCAGCAGCAGCTGATTGGAAATGCGCAGATAGGCCTGGGTGTCGTCCATCACGCGCGGCTTGACCAGGGCGGGCTGCGCATAAAGCAGACGCGCGGTCACATACAGCGCAAAGAGCGCAATGTAAAGGATGCGGCGGATCATCGTTCGAGCCAGATGGTGACGGGGCCGTTGTTGTGGATCTCGACCTGCATGTGCGCGCCGAACTGTCCCGTCTGGGTGGGAACGCCCTGCGCCCGCAGCAACTCGACGAAGCGCTCGACCAGCGGAGCGGCCACGTCGGGCAGGGCGGCGTCGGTGAAGGAGGGACGGCGGCCCTTGCGCGTATCGGCGTAGAGCGTGAACTGCGAGACGACGATGGCCTCCCCTTTCACGTCCAGCACGGAGAGGTTGGTCTTGCCCGCCTCGTCTTCGAAGATGCGCAGGTTGGCGATCTTATCGGCGAGGAAGGCGGCCTGCTCCTCGCCGTCGCCGTGACCGACGCCGAGCAAAATCAACAGGCCAGGTCCGATGCTGGAAATGACCTGGCCTTCGACAGTGACGCTGGCTTTGGAAACTCGTTGGAGGATGGCGCGCATAAGAAACAGGGCGGACGGCCGTCCGCCCCTACACAAAATTACGGGAGTTGAATGGCCTCGCGGACCTCTTCCATCGTCTTTTCGGCGATGGCGCGGGCGCGCTTGGCGCCGTCATCCAGCACGTCCTTGACGTACTGCGGCTTGGCGTCCAGTTCGGCGCGTTTGGCGCGGAAGGGTTCGAGGCTCTTGTTCATGTTGGCGGCCAGACGCTTCTTGCAGTCCACGCAGCCGAGGGCGGCGGTGCGACAGTCAGCATTGATCTGGGCCACTTCCTCTTCGGTGGAGAAAATCTTGTGCATCGAGAAGACGTTGCACACGTCAGGGTTGCCCGGGTCATTGCGGCGCAGGCGTTGCGGATCGGTGACCATCTGCATGACGCGCTTTCCCGTCTCTTCGGGGGTGGACGCGATCTCGATGTGGTTATTGAGGCTCTTGCCCATCTTCTCTTTGCCGTCGAGGCCGAGCACCTTGAGGATCTTGGTGTTCTTCATCTGCGGCTCGATCAGCACCTGCTTGCCATAGCGATAGTTGAACGAGCGCACGATCTCGCGCGCAAACTCAATATGCGGCGCCTGGTCGATACCGACGGGCACCACATCCGTTTTGTAGAGGACGATGTCGGCGGTCATCAGCACGGGGTAACCGACCAACCCGTAGTTGATATTGTCAGGCTGCTGGCGCACTTTCTCCTTGAAGGTCGGCAGGTCGGTCAGCTTGCCAAGCGGCGTGACCATCGAGAGCAGGGTGTGAAGCTCCATCACCTGCGGCACATGCGACTGAATGAAGACAATCGACTCCTCGGGACGGATGCCCGCCGCGAGCCAGTCGAGCGCCATTTCGTAGGTATTCTGCTTGAGATTGAGGGTATCCTCCACCGTGGTCAGCGCATGGATGTCCACGATGCAGTACACACACTCGTACTCATCCTGCAAGGCAACATAGTTCTGGATGGCGCCTAGGTAATTACCGAGATGCTGACGACCCGTGGGGCGGGCGCCTGAAAAAACACGTCCTTTTTTTGACATTGGTCCTGTCTCCGTTATGTTTGCTTCGATCTACCCTTCGACCATCTTCCGCACCAGTCCGAGCACCTCGCCCGGCTCGGCGTGACGTTTCGTCTGCATCTTCGAGTACAGCAGTTGCCCATTGACGGTCACCTCGAAGCGGCCCCCTTCCGAGGGCACCAGCACGATCTTCTCGATGCTGTGTTCGTACTCCTTGAGCAACTGGTCGGCCAGGCTCACGGCCCGGCTGGTGTAGTGTCAGACCGCGCAGTAAACGATCTCGATGGTCAGCATGGGTAAATTTTCCTTTTCATGTCATGGCGGGGTGCCTCGTCGCTCCGCTTCCGCACGCAATGACATTCGATTTAATTGTTAGAAAATTATAACATGCCGCCTCGCAGACTTGCCTTGAGCCCGCATGGAGGCTATAATGCCCAACGTTCTAACCGTAAAGAAGGAGAAAGTCAGTATGCCTGTTTATACCTACCGCTGTGAAAATTGTGGCGTCCAGTTCGAGCGCCAGCAGTCCTTCCAGGATGCCCCGCTCAAGACCTGCCCCGAGTGCCGCAAGAAGGCGCTCAAGAAGGTGATTACCCCCACCAAGATCATCTTCAAGGGTTCGGGCTTCTATGCCAACGACCACAAATCGCCCTCGGGCAGCGTCTCGCGCACCAGCAAGAGCGAGAGCAAGAAGGAAACTCCTTCTACAAGCGACTCGGCAGAATAGCCACCATCATCAAAAGGACACCGCAGGTTTTAGCCTGCGGTGTTTTTTTATTGAGGGTCGGGGAAGTCCTCGAAACCGCGAATCAATTCATCGTAATAACCCAGGTTGAAGCGGATGATCTCCGCCAGACGTCCGGGTGCCAGCAAATCCCCGTGGATAAGGCGGGTTAGTTTCTCATAATACAGATTCAAATAAGGGTTGATGATCAAGTTATTCCTAAAGCCGCTGGCGATGGTCTCGCGGTAACCGATGGGCATCGGGCGTTCGTAATGTCCCACGCGGGAGGGGCCGAGGGCAGGCAGATGCGCGCGCAACGGGTCGGACAGGGCATAATCGTCGATGATGTAGATCTTTGGCCCCGCATAATATCCAAAGAAACCGACTTGATTGTGCTCGATGGGAGAGAGGCCCGCGACCTGTGCTTGTTTTCCGTCGTTCACCGTGCCATAATAAGATTTGTATTTGAAATAATTGGTCCAGCCTGTGGCGCCGAAGTAGTAGTATTTTTCGTCGGCGATACCATACTGGTCATTGGACGGGCCAGCCTGGTCATCACGCATCAACACGGGCGGACGTTCCGCTGTCAACCCGAGAACGAGAAGCAAAATCAGGCCGAGATAATACATCTTTGGCGGGATCAGGCCGAAGGTCCGCTCGAGATCGAAGGTCAGCAGGAGGGTAAGTCCCATCAAGAAGATGACCGAAAAGAATCGGCTCGACATGAAGTCCCCGCCGATCCATAAGATGTAAAGCGCATACAGGGCAATACCCACTGCGACGGACAGCCGCTTCGCATTGCCCTGGAATCCAACCGTGATCAGGCCAAGCAGCACGGACCCAAGCGTAAACGGATCCCAGTGAATGGAATTTGCGAAGTAGGCCGCACCCTGTTTGAGCAGGTAATACGTGTCAAGGCCTGTACGCGCTTTGACATAGTAGGTATTGGGGAAAGGAAATCCATAATAAAAGAGGGCAAAGAGTTCCCACAGAATTAGAGGCAGCAGCCCCGCCAGTATCACGCCCAAGGCTTTACGCCATTCATCGCGACAAAGCCAGAATTGCCGGGCCAATCCGGGCAGGAGCAACAACATGGCATCGAGACGAGTCAGCCCACCCAAGGCCGTCAGCAGGGACAAGTGCAGGAGCTTGCGGAAGGGTCGCTCATCCTCGCGAAACAGGATGATGAGGTATAGCACCAACAACAGGTGTGTGAGCGGATTCTCCAACCCAGAAGACGAATAATCGATGAAGGCCATCGAGCCGCCCAACGCAATGGTAGTCAACACGATGGCACGTGGACCGACGGCAAACCGTTGGAGGAAGAGATATATCGCACCCAGTGAAATCAAGAAAGATGGGATGTAGAGCACATAATACGGGTCATGAATAAAACGCGCGAGCGGAACCAACAAAAACAACCACAACGGGTGCGTGAAGACCTGCACACGCTCCCCCACATTCCACACCAAGCCGTAGCCGTGCAGGAAATTATCCACCACACGCATGGTGATGAACGAGTCATCCGAGATCCACAGGTTGCGGACCAGGATGGAGCCCAGCACAAGCATCGCCATGATGAGAAAAAAACGCGGCGGATTCTCGATGCGCATGTTCAATCGGATCGGCTGGCGGGCGGACTCTCGCGACATTGGATTCCTCCGAGATGAATGAAATGATTATACAACCACGCCACCCGGTCATTCATCACAGTTTTCTACATATAGTTTAATGGGGTTTATAATGCCTTCATCGTATTTCAATTTTACAAGGAGCATTCCATGTCATTGGAAGATGTTTTCAAAGTCTTAGCGGACTCTCGCCAACAGGGCAGCGACAGCCCTTCGGCCACACAAGACCCGATGACCCAGTTGATCGGCGGCCTGTTGGGCGGTCAAGGCGGATCCAACCAGGCAGGCCAGATGGCCGACCTGGTGGGCGGCTTGCTCGGCGGACAGGGCGGCTCCTCAAGTCAGGCCAATCAGATGGCGGACCTTGTAGGTGGTCTGCTCGGCGGACAGCCCTCCACCCCCGCATCCACTCCCGCGAGCGGACAGGGCGGCCTGGGCGACATGCTCGGTTTGCTGGAAACGGTGATTGGCTCAGGCCAGACAGGAGCCACCAGCCAGGGCGCGAGCAATGACCCGATCATGGCCATGCTGCAACCTTTTATCAACCAACTGGCTGAGAAGGTCAACATCTCCCCTGCGCTGGCTACCATCGTGATCTCGTTCGTGGTGCACAAGATGCTCTCGCACCACCCCACCTCGGGCCGCGACTCGACTCAGTTCAACCTGGACGACCTGCTCAGCACAGGCTCGCTCAACACACAAGCACTTCAGTCGAGCGGCATGATCAAGGAATTGGCCAAGGCCACAGGCATGAACGAACAGGCCGCCACCCGCAGCCTGGATGCCGCCTTCAGTATGCTCGGCGGAACGGCGCAACAAGTCGCTTCTGCACCGAAGGTGACCAGCAAGGTCGGCTCGGCGGCAGGACGCAAGATCGGCCGCAGCGGCGCGGACCAGTAAGTCCAAGAAGCAATAACAAAAAGCCCTCCTAATGGAGGGCTTTTCTCTTTGGCTCCTGGCCGAGGACTTGAACCTCGAACCTAGCGGAGGCAATTTCAATTCCTAGGAGGATACAAAATTTATTATTTAATTATCGCCCTTAAGTCGTCAATCAATTTATCAAAGGTTTTAACCTTAGTACTTTCTTCAATAGCATCATCGTTCAAAACATAACTTCCATCCAAATCAACCTCGACGATAGCTCTAGGTTTTTTGGGGGGGTTTATTGTCTTAAGAGTTTTATCCTCGTCGGGCGTAACAAAATAAACTTTAATGTGTTCGGTAACAGCATCCAAAGACAATTTCAATTTCCAGTATCCTGTTTGAGCTATTCTCTCTCTCAAAGTAGTCTTTACCGAAAGAACAGCAATTACTTCATAATCTTGAGGGCTATAAATAATAATGTCCACATCAGGAAGGTGCGATCCAAATTCACCGTAATCAATAAGTAAATTTCTTTTCACCTTACTTAATGCCACGCCTAACTTTGCGCCACTTGCCCTTTCAAGCAAATTGCCATTTATAACCTCAAGCCCAAGGCTATGCACCTCATCCACAATAATATGCTCAACTAACTTTTCTAGGGATTTCCCTTTAAGGGGCTTCCATGATTGTTCAAAGTCTTTTCCCGTAAAAGCTTTTTTATGTTGAGCTTTTGCTTCTTCAAGTAATTCTGTTATATGGCGATAAGTATCACTTCCATATATCTGTTTCTTAGCCTCATAAAGAGGGATTATATCTTGCGGCTTCATAACTTCTCCATTATCAGAATATATTCTGTAGGGTAAGCTAATTTCATCTTTTTATCTGTGCTCTTTACAAATTGACCATTATTAATATCGCGTGTAGAGGGCAATATTTTAGATGGAATCTCTCTATGAATGATTTTATTCGTCTTAAAGCCTATATTCTCAAATTGTTCTTGAAACACTTCTGCATTGAGGATATCAACACCTTGAAATTGTGTATTTCCGATAACTACACAAGCCTTACCGCCAATTTTCAAAACTCGCCTAGCTTCCTCAAACGTCTCAAGCATATCAGCAAAATAATATTTTACTTCTCTACCTTTCTTATTATCGCCTAGTTTTTGAATAGTAGTATTTGCTAAGTTACTTTTTAAGTCTAATTTTTCTCTATTTTTATATGCGCTACCAATAAATTTCTTTCTAAACTCTGGCAATTCATCTAAATAACCAAACCAAAGTGACGGTAATTGGTGCAGGTCAGCATACTCATAAGACGTCACATAAGGTGGGCTAGTTACAATTAATTGCGCTCTATTTTCCTCACAAGGCAATCTCCTTGAGTCGCCGCAGCTAATGATCCTAAATGTTTCGATGTTTTCTTTAACTTTTTGGGTCAGCATATTATTAAACTCATCATGTCTTCTTATCATTTTCTTGGCCTGAGCTAAAAATAACGCTAATGGATCATAAATTTTCTTATTTTGGTCTCGTGTTGGCTTAATGCTTTTTTGCATCCATATCGAACTTGACTTTAATATTTGAGCAAATGCCACCATATAAAAATTCTGTATGTCTTTATCCTCAATTTCCAATATCCTAGAGAAAATAATTGCCAGCTTCTCTTTCTGTTGAGGTAAAAACCAGTAGTCGATTCGCTCATTTTTGGGAATCAATTCCATTGCTTGCTTTAATGCTTGTTTATTGTCGGCATCCATTCTTCCACGTAAATCCGACTCCATTTTTTTAAATTCTTGCAGTAATCTAATAGCCTGAATCGGGGTAGTTTTTACTTTTGCGACTAGATATGCAATATCATTTATATCTGTTCCTACTCCTACCCTATTCCTTACAATAGCCTCAACAATAGTTGTACCACTACCCATAAATGGATCAACCACAACATCTCCCTCATTACTATATTCACTAATTAACCGCGCCGCAAGTTGAGGGATAAATTTAGCAGGATACGTATAGTAGCCATGTGTAATATAGGCAGTATCTTTTACAGTTTTATCAGAAAATGACCAAGAATAATCTATTGACATTCCTGAAAATTTATTTTCATTTAATAATGAAGGTTTCATATCACTATGCGCCTTTATCTGGGTATTCTGATACTAGCAAAGTATCAACAAAAACATTGTTTAGAAATAAATCTACTGCCAATTCGCCGTTCAAATGTTTCCTTACTTTCCAATTACCTTTAACATACATTTTCGCTATTAATTTATCGACAGCATCATCAAATGATGATGCCCGAATTGTGCAATCTAATCTATCATCATCTTGCGGGATAAAATGATATTTCATCATCTTTTAGATACCAACCGAAGTACTAATTTTTGCCACGTTTTTCACGCGATTTCTTTACTTCTTCCTCATGTTCTAACTTAGCAATCGTATATGGAGTCTGCTCAACAACAAAAGCATCAATATCAAACTTTCCAATGGATTTTACGATATCAATTATCAATCTTCTAAAATAATCTGAAACAATGTCATCGCGGAAGTTTAATAATAACTCGTTTTCTAATGGGGTTAAGTCTTCCCCTTTTATCTCATGGTAAAGATATTCGGGAAGGAAATATGCTAACGGTTTTTTTAGGTAATAAGCCAGTAATGTGAAAGTACTAGTATTAGGCTCGTTTTTTCCGTTTTCAATATCCGAAAGCGTAGCACGTCTTAAGTAAACAAGTTGGGCCAGTTTCTCCTGACTATATCCTGCTTCCTCGCGGGCGGATCTAATTTTTTCCCCCATAAATAGCGTGAATTTATTAGGGCGCTCCTCAGATTCTGCAAAAAAATCACGGATGAAATCTAACATGAGGGGAAAACTCCTAACCTTGACAAAGTCGTACGTTTTTCGTACAATCACGTACGAAATTCGTACAACCCGTTGGTAATCTTGTTTGTTAATGATACTTGTTTTTCATAGTCATTACAAGAGTAAGCCGCCCGTTGATACCTTAAGCCGCCCGACGAAGCCGTTCTTATTGCCCTCGCAGAGGCTCATTGTCAAGGCTGGTGAGCGAAGCGGCGCAAGCCAGGAAGCCTTGACAATGAGAGCGAGGGCGATAGGCTTCGCACGGCGGGCGGCTAAGTAGCAAGATCGGAGAGCATATGGAAGAAAAAATTATATTCACTCATAAAGGCATTTATGGTCGCGTCAATGTCACCATGCCTCTACCCATGAAAACAACCATGCTAGCTTGGGCAAAGGGGGCAGGCATGAAAAAGGCTGAATTCCTACGGTTAGCCCTTACTACGGGCTTCCTAGTGCTTTCTAAGGGCATTTCTAGCCCTACTGACGAATGCGAGGCGGCGCAGGGCCGCCCGACCGCACGTGCGGAGGACGGACGGCCTGCGCCAAGCGCATAAGGGCTTGTCTTAATTACAACAAAGTTTATTTATTTATCTTGAGGATAAATACATGGCAAACCACTATACAATCCTTTTGAACCGAAAAACAAATCAGGTAATGGTCTTGGATAATTTCAAGGTGCGTTACAACCGTATGAGGCGGAGAATAGCAGGGTGGGTAGAAATCATGCGTTCCTATCCTGATATTCAGTTCGTCATGGTTACTCTAACCTATGCTCCTGAGCATGATTGGCAACCTAATCACATCAGGGAATTCATGCTGTCTTATCGCAAGGTTCTAGGGGAAAATCTGCTGGCTTACGCGTGGGTTGCTGAGTTACAAAAACGCGGGGCAGTTCATTATCACGTTATGTTAGTCGTTCCAAATATGCTCACGGTAGGGGATGACCTGCCCTATCCAGACGAGGCGGGGTTATGGCCCTATGGATTTACACGGGTAGAAATTGCTAGAACACCCTTTTACCTTATCACTTATTTGGGCAAAGAATATCAAAAAGACTTTTCTAATTTCCCTAAAGGGATACGGGTTTTTGCTGTCCACGTCAAGGACAAAGTAAAAAAGCTATCTTTGCGCTATCAGTCTTTGAAGGTGTATCAAAAAGAGTTTGTTGACGAGTTCGGCTGGTCTGAGTTGAATTCCCTTTGTAAACTCCGCAAGGACATCAACACTGAGCTAAATTACAACTGGCAAATTCAAGCATTTGAACGCAAAAAAGAAGATGCTATCGAGCAGGCACAATCCAAAGAGGCTCTTGGTTATAAATGGGCTGGCCGTAGCATGTTCGTGGGGGTGGAAAATGGCTGATTCTCAAATCGTTCTTCGTGGGCGTCTGAATGGAGTACAGCGTAACAGGCTAAAGGGTCTGTTCGATATGCTTTACTCCCCTAGAGAGTTGGCCGAAGAAATCGGGATAAACACGGATCAAATTTACAGCGTCTATGTGCCTTTGGGCTGTCCAGAAGAACGGGACGGAAAAAATCACATCCTGATTAATGGTAAGATTTTTGCGGAGTGGTATAGCAGGGTTTACGTCAAAATCAAACTCAACCAGAATGAGACGTTTTGCAAAACCTGTAAAAAGGGTGTTGAGATTTACAAGCCTAAGAAAAAGAAAAAGGCTGATTTGGTCTATGTACTGAGTGTATGCCCACATTGCGGGCGCAACCTGACAAAGATTATCAGTGCAAAGCGAGGGGACAATGATAAATAAAAAGAATTGGCTACTTATGAAAAAGTATCTGGACTATCGTTTTATGGTAGACCAGATTAGTAAAGGCTCTTTGAACAAAGAGCAAACTCACATACGCTATGTTCTCGAATGGGCGCAAGAAATTTCATTCAAAAACGCCCCAACAATTAGACCAACCTTTCCAGAATACTTGCGGACAAGCCGTCTGGATGGGGGCAAGGGACAATTATCCCCTGTTTATATCAAAAAGGCTTTGGCAACTGCCCGCTTATTTTTCTCTTGGCTCTCTGACAACGAAGTTGAGGGAAAACGGATTAAACAGTCTTGGATAAAGACCATCAAGATAAAAAGGCTATCAGAGCCACCAAAGACAAAAGAGGCTGTCACTCTGGAAGAAGCCCTAAGCATGGCCGCCTATCCTGCCAATACTCTTATGCAAAGACGCGCAAGGGCTGCGGCTGTGTTTCTTTATTTGTCAGGCATGAGGATTGGGGCTTTTGTATCTTTACCTATGCAAGCCGTAGACATTCCTAGCCGAAAGATTTTTCAGTACCCTAATCTTGGTGTTAGGACTAAAAACAGTAAGTACGGGATAACCTATCTATTGGATATTCCCGAATTGCTAAAGGTGGTTCAAGATTGGGACAATGAGATCAGACCATTATTACCGCCTAGTGGCTTTTGGTTTGCTCCCCTATCGCCTGAGACAGGGCAAATAGATACAAATGTTTCTTCAATCGGGGAACATCGCGTTTCATTGGCAAGAAGAAATATCAAAGATTGGTTAGATCAAGCTGGTTTGCCTTATCACTCTCCCCATAAATTCAGGCATGGTCATATTCACTACGGATTAGCCTATGCTAAGAGTATGGCCGATTTCAAAGCCGTAAGTATGAACGCTATGCACTCCAGCATGAAAATCACAGATGAGTTTTATTCTGTGCTGAATGATACCGAGATGAAAAGCCGCATCAACGCATTGGGCAAGCAGGACAATAACCCACAAAAACAGGAAACAAACGAGGCTGAATTACTCATCAGGGAGTTTTTAGACTGGAAGAAGAAACAGGAAAAAGAATAAAAAACTTACTGCTATACGAAAAAATTGGAAACAAAAATTGCCTCCGCTAAAAAGCTAGAGGCAATTTTTTTGGTCAAAGGCTCCTGGCCGAGGACTTGAACCTCGAACCTAGCGGTTAACAGCCGCGCGCTCTGCCGATTGAGCTAGCCAGGAAAGCGAAGGGCATTATACGAGCAAGGCGGAGAGGTGTCAAGCCTAATGAGCGTTTTTCAGGCTCAGATACACGGTCCCGCTACGTGGACTGTAGCTGGCCCAGATTACTTTATCGTCCAGGTGATATTCATCCAGCAGGATTGTGCGGCCATAATCTCCCGCCTGCTCCACAAAACTGGTCTTGTTGTCCGGCAGGCAGGTCACCTTGACATGCTCATCCACAAGACTACCTGTATGGATAAACCGTTCCACTACCCGCAAGATGATCTGCTTTTCTTCTGAGATCATATTATTCCTCGGTTTCTGTCAGACCAGTCAACAAATGGTACATCTCACGCTCTGCCTGCATCGGGGTCAGGGACAGGACAAAACTCCACTCCCCCAACAAAACGGCGTGCGCCTGTTTCAGGAGCAATTGGTCGTTGTCGTTCAAAGGTTTTTTGTTCTGATATGCAGACAGGTCGCGGATGATGTGAAAAAGCGATTCCGCACGCCCATCCCTCAACATTTTTTGCAAGTAGAGCCTGCGTTCGTTCCGATCCTCAGGAAGCGGATCGCACGGGCTCGACAAGATAGGCAGTAACTGTTTGAACTCATCCGAAGTCAGGGGAGGCCGCAGGCGACTCTCCAGTTTTGCATCAGCAGGCACCCAGACGGTCAACTCCCCTACCTGGACGGCATAATACAGGTTCTTGGAACCGAACAGAGCCCGCTCCTCCAAATTAATGATCCGCCCCAATCCATAGGTCCAATGCATGACCGTGTCGCCTTCATGAAAAATCATCATGCCTCTCCGTTGGTCTTACCCATGGAATTCGCTTCCGCAACAAACCGTACCCGTTTCGCTTCCAGCAGATCCTTGAGCATGGTCAGGTTCTCTTTGAACTGCCGCTTCATCCATTTTTCCAGAACGCTCTCGGCAATCTGAATGGAATTGACCACATTGGCCTGCATGGAGACGCCAACCTTTGTGCTCCCCTTGTCTATATCGAAGGTATAAGAAATCTGCGAGAGCAGGGGCCCTGAGAGGGACTTGAATCCATACTTCGCATTCGGTTCATATTCGTTTACCTCGAAGACACTCTGCGCACGATGTCCCATCAAATGACCAACGCTTCGAAAATGCACCCCCATGCCGACCTCACCTTCCAAGAGCCGCGCCGAAACCAGCGTTCCATACTGCCATTGAAAATCGTTCTCAGGCGTGCTAACGTATTCAAAGACCTGTTTAATGGGTCTGTAGATCATGGTACTGATATTGAAATTGATCATAAACTCTTTCATCACAAGCAACAGGGCCTGACTATAAATAACCGTCCATCGCCATCATGGACAGCCTGTCTTTCCCCCGAAGATAAACACCATGTTTTACTTTAAATTTAGTGTAACACACTATCAGGTCAAATAACGAATGGGTTTCCCTACCCTGCCTGTTCCAGCACTTCTTTTGCTCGATGACAGGTCTCGTTCCTGCTTCGGGGATGACCTGTTTCCATAAATCATCCTCGTTCAAACGGGGATGATACTTTGTTTAGCCATTCGATTGAGACCCGTAAGGTAAAATCGGCCCTACAAGTTCCACAAGGCAAATCATTTCAGGAGATCATGAAATCCAACTCTTCTTCCTATTCCCGCGGATACCTCATCGCGCTGACCGCCACCGTGCTTTGGTCGAGCACGGGTATTTTGATCAGTTATATCAACCGCACGTATTCCCTGCCATCGCTGGTGCTGGCTTTCTGGCGTGACTTGTTCGTGGCGTTGGGCATGATCCTCGGGCTGGCAGTTTTCAGCCGCGCGCGTTTTCACTTACCTCGAACCCATTGGAAATTTATTGCGCTCTACGGTCTGACGCTGGCCGTCTTCAATACGGCCTGGACCTTCTCCGTGCAGTACAACGGTGCGGCGGTCGCCACGGTACTGGCGTTCAGTTCGCCCGCCATCACGGCCATCCTCAGCCGCATTGTGTTCAAGGAAGAGTTCAGCCGCGTCAAGATCCTGTCCATCGTGTTGACCTCGCTGGGCGTGATCCTCGTCTCGGGCACGATCAATCCCGAGGTGTGGAAGCTCAATCCGCTCGGGATCATCTTCGGGCTGCTGACGGGGCTGTTCTTTGCCATCTACAACCTCGAAGGCACGCACGCCTCCGACCTTCAAATCGACTCATGGACGGCGCTGCTCTACAGCTTCGGCGCGGCGGCGGTCTTTTTATTCTTCTTCAATCTGGGAGCGGATCTGTGGATGGCCCGCCCGCCGCTGGGAGATCTGATGTGGCTTGGGGCTTCCTTCGACGGTTGGGGCTGGCTCGCCTTTTTGGGCGTGGCACCCACCCTGGGCGGATTCGGACTCTACACGCTCAGCCTGCGCTACCTGCCCCCCACCGTCTCCAGCTTGATTGCCACTTCCGAACCTGGGCTGACAGTCATCTGGGCCTACTTCATCTTCGGCGAAGTGCTGACCCCCATGCAATTTTTCGGAAGCCTGGTTTTGTTCGCGGGTGTCATTCTGCTGCGCATCAGAGAACGACCTGCGGCGAACGAAATTACAGAGATGCCTTAAAAACAATTGGGGTGGACCTGAAAGGTCCACCCCAATTCGTTACTTATAAACGGGGTCTTTCAACTGCGTGATCAACACCACGCTGACTACCAACAACCCGATTGCCAGCAACAGTGCAGAGGTGAACGAACCATCAGACGTTTTCAGTGCTTCCATGATATAGACAAACACCACCGACGCCTGACCGAACAACTGGATCAACCCATTCGACGTGCCCTCTGGCGTGGGCTGCGTCACCTCGGCGGCGTATTGCATCCCGACGGGCATCGCGCTGACCAGGAAGAATCCCATCAGAAAAGCGGAGGCAAACAACAGGGCGGCGGACTTCGCAAAGGTCAGGCCGATCAAAAAGGGAATCGCGCCGATAAAGGCAATCAGCAAATACATCTGACGCTTGCGCTGCTTGTCCGACAACGCAGGAATAACCACCGCCCCGATCACCCCACCGACGATCATCAGCGCGCCGAGCGTGCCCGCGTCATTGGGCGTAAATCCGCGCGGACGGATGATGTTCTCGACCCAGGTGGTGATGCCGTTGAAGATCCCCAGCCCGATGAACGAGACCACGAGATATAGCCAGAAAGGCTTGACCGTCAGCGCGTGTTTGAGGCCATCCAGCATCAGCGCGCGGACTTCCCCTCCAGGCGGGCAGGGCGGCGTGGGCGGAGTCTCACGCGCCAGCAGGATGAACAGCACCGACGAAAATGCCGCCACGCCGCCGTAGATCAATTGCACGGTCGGGATGGACATGCTCTTGGTCAGGGCGGGCGTCAACACCATGCCGAGGGCGGTGCCCACCAGATTCGCCAGCGTGACCAATCCCACGGCGGTGGCGCGCTCTTCGAGGGCGAACCAATTGGCAGGGACCTTCGTCCATGCGTTGAGCAGGAAGGGCTGCGCGGCTGCCAGCCCGAAGGTGCTCCACAGGACGAGCGTGTAGTTCGCGCCCGCCAGCCCGCGCAGGACGCCGAAGACGCCCATCAGCACACAACCGATGCTGACCGCTAATCGGAAGCCGTAGGTGTCGATCACCCATGAGACAGGAATCGACAACGGGATGAAGGCGATCATAAACGACATCGCCAGTAAACCGATTTGCAAATCGGTCACGCCGTAGAACTGCGCGGCAGGGCCCGTGATCGGCGCATACCCGATCCACAGGGTCTGGACGGTGAGGTTGATGAACATGAAGACCGCCAGCACCACCCAACGGTAAGGATACAGTTTGTATTGTTCGGTCATGAAGGCTCCTAAGTTACTTCGCGCTGAGCGGAGCGACCCACAAGGGAGCGCAGTCGAAGCGCGGGGTTTCCACAAATAAAATGTAAGATAGTTACCTGCTCTTCGACCTCGCCGCTATCGCGGCTCCGCTCACGCGTGCCTGCTGCACGGTGCAGGCAGGGCGAAGGTTTATTGGTTCAATCTTTTATATACACTTTTCATCTGCTGATACACATCTTTAAACACCGCAAAGCGCTCATCGTATACGCCGCGATTCGTGGACTGCGGCATATAGCTGCGTTTGAACTCGACCAGGCGCGGCACGTCGCTGAAGGAGATCTCGCCCAGGCCCACCGCCCCGATCCAGGCGGCGCCGCGGGCGTTGGCGTAGATGGGATCGTTGACCTGCCTGATCTCCACGTTCATCACGTCCGCGAAGATCTGACACCACACGTCCGACTGCGCCCCACCGCCGACGATATTGATGCTGGGCACCCTGCGCCCCAGGAATTTTTCCACGGGCTGCAACAGCCAACGCGTGTTGAAGGCGATGCCTTCGAGGAAGGCGCGGATGATGTCCTCGCGCGTGTTATGCAGGGAAATGTTGTACAGGCCCGCACGCAGGTGACGGTCATCGACGGGCGCGCGCTCGCCCCAAATCCACGGCGTGTAGAGCACGCCGTTCGAGCCCGCGGGCACGCGCATCGCGATCTGGTCGAGCACCTTGAAGATATCTGGCACGTCGGCTTCCTGCAACAACTCGTCCTTGTGATAGATGACGTTGTCGCGCAGAAAGGTCAGATTGCCACCCGCCGTGGCTTGCAGCGCGGTCAGCAGATAACGTCCAGGCACGGCGCAAGGGACCGACGCCAGCGAGGAAGCGATGTCCGTTTTCTTATACGGCACATGCGCGGTCATCCACGAGGAGGTGCCGATGTAGAGGTGCATGGCGTAATCTTCCACCGCGCCCGCGCCGATGGCTGCTGCCGTGTTGTCGATGGCGCCTGCCACGACCTGCACATCCGTCGGAAGGCCGAGCGCTGCAGCCACATCCGCCTTGAGCGGGCCGAGCACGGCCGTGCAGGGCACGATCTCGGGCAGCTTGGCAGAGTCCACGCCACAGTCGCGTACCAGGCCCGGGTCGTAGTGAACAGCCAGAGGGTCGCGCTGGTCGGT
>CALFXA010000121.1 GCA_937928015.1 uncultured Anaerolineales bacterium
GAAGTTGAACAGCACGTGAATGCCCGGGGACTGGATGTCGGTATCCACCACGCCGACGCGGGCGCCTTCCGCAGCCAGCAGGGCGGCCAGCCCCGCGGTCGTATTGGATTTGCCCGTCCCCCCGCGGAACGAATGGACGGAAATGATCTTCGGCATCAGCCTGCTCCCGTGGAAATTCTCTCGGTACGAAATAATTATAGTGTAGACGGGGGGAAAGGCAACCCACGTCAACGATTCAGCAAGGTTTATTCGGAGCGTTTGGCGCGCAGTTCGCGGGCCTTGTCCTGCAATTGTTTGAAATAGGGGGTGTCGGTGATGTCGGCCACGGCGGCGTCGCGGCGAGACTGGTCAATCTCGATGCGCAGTTTGGCGATCTCCTGGCGCAATTTCTCCTCGCGGATATAGCCGTCCAGCGCGGCGGAGGCCAATAGCACCAGCGCATCCAAGGCGCTGTCGTCGCGGAAGGGGGAGATGCCGTCCAGCTCGTCGTCCCTGGCGTTGATGAGTTGCAGCACGCCGATGACCTTGCCCGAAGCACCCTCCAGCGGCAGGGTCAGAAAAGAGCGGGAACGGTAGCCCGAGCGGGCGTCGAAATCGCGCGTGCCCGAGAAGTCGAAACCCTCCGCCTGGTAGGCATCCTCCAAATTCACGCGTTGACGGGTCAGGGTGGCGTAGGAGGCCACATTGGCGCGGTTCTCGGAACCGTCGGCTTTGTACAGGCGGACGGGCTCGAACGAGATCGGCCTGCCGCTGGTGCCGCCCATCTGCAATCCCAGCGAGGTGTTGCGCAGGATGACGAAGCGCAGCAGGTCTTCTTCGAGCAGGTACAACGTGCCCGCATCCGCGCCCGTGAGGGATTGCGCCTCGACCACCAGCGTTTCGAGCAGGCGGTCGAAATCCTTTTCGGCGGAGAGCGCCACGCCCACGGGGATGACGCGCTGAAGCAGTTCCAGTTGACGGTCACGCGAGGATACGCCGCGCGCCATCGTGTCCACGGCGCGGGCCAGTTCGCCGAGATCGTCCGTCGTAAACAGAGTCTCCAACAGGGCGGGAGAATACTTTCCATCCTTGACGGCCTGGATGGCTTGTACGATCCTGTCGAGCGGTTGAGAGTGGGATGTGGACATGGAATTTAGGAGAAGTGTATCACCAAAAAAACCGCGAAGCCACAGCGGACCCTCTTGTCGGCTGGGCTTCGCGGTTCATCGGCTGGGCGCGCGGATTATCCAGGCAGGCCGCCTCCGCGCAGCACGCTCAACAGTGAATTCATCATCTTGGTGCGGTATTCGGTGGCGGCGGCCACGTTCTGCTGATGCACCTCGAAGACAGCCATGTCCACTTCCAACTTGGACTCGCCCTTCTGCATTGGGATGACGGTCTGGCTGTCGCCGTCCAGTTTGATGATGGTGCGGGCGGCCAGCTTGGCCTGGTCGAACGAGGCTGCACCGAGTTCCACGTATTGTGTCTCGACCGCCATCTCGGCCGCATCTTCCACATACTTGGCGATCTTTTCCGCGGCGCTCTTGAGCGCCTCACGCATTTCACTAGCCATTCGTTCCTCCTTGGATCAGGGTTTGATAGGATTTGATCTGTGCAAGAATATCGGTCACATACTTCCACGCCGCAGGCAGAGCCAGCACTGCGCCCGCGGGGGTCGTCAACAACAGGGAGAGTTTGGCCGCGCCGCTGGTCACGGTGGAGAACATGCGCAGGCGCAGCGCGCGCGACTTGACCGCTACCTGCAACGCGCGGCGGTGGATGGCAAGCTGGGCCGCGTCCGCGCCTTCCAGCCAGAGGGTGTCGCTGTCGCCGCCCCAGCCGACGGTCGTCCGCGCCAGGAGCAGCCCCTCGACGTTGGTCTCGACCCAGGCGAAGTGCAGCACCTCGCGTTGAAGCTGGCCGAGGAAAGCCTCGAACTGGACCCTGGCCTGTTCCCACGCTTCGGAGGCGAAGTCGAACGCCCCATAGGATACCGGCCGCCCCTGCTCGACGGAGCGGGCGTGATCGAGCAGCGAGAGCAGATCCGCCTCGGGCGATTCCGCTTCGACGCCGAAGGAAGCCGCAACGAACGAGACGCCGCGCGGCTGGGACGTGGTGATCGCATCCAGGCGGGCAGGGACCTCGTCCAGCGCCGACTCGGCCGCCGCAATCTGCGCCTCGGCCTCGGCCAGCGCCTGGTCCGCTTCGAGCGGGTCGGCGGGCAGGCTGACCTTCCACACGGGCGCGTCGGGCGGCGCGGAAGACTCTCCCGCCGCGAACGAGACGGACGCGGGTGCGCCTGCCTGCCACGGCCCGATCAAGCCGACAGGTTCGTCGTTGGGGAGGGTCAATTCGAAGGTCGCGGACATTTATCCCTTGGGCGTGAAGATGCTGGCCAGGCTACCCGCCGCCGAGACGATGGTCTTCATCAACTCGGCGCGGCTCTCCTGCGCCTGCTTGACCATGTCCATGTGGATGGACCACACGGCAATGTCCACTTCGCCGTCGGTCTCGGGCACACACACCAGCGTGTCGCCGTCGATGTTGACGCGCGTCATGGCGCGCAGGCGGGCATCGCCGCCGAACTGACCCTTTTCATAGGTCACGGCGCCGATGTCCCCGCTGACATAGGTGCGGACTTCCAGGCTGGTGGCATCGTCGAGAGCCTGACCGAGGTAGTCGCCAAGTTTTTGCACGAACTTCTGCGTGGCATCGGCCAGTTTGCCCTGACTCTCCGCGTTGAAGAGACCGTAATTCGCCACGGGCGCCGATTCCGCCTGGGGTGCGGAGACAGGCTCGGGTCCAGAGGCGATGGGTGTTTCCTCTTTCGAGAAGTCGGGCATTTCGGGAATATCGGCTGTGGGACGGGAGGCGCTCATGGGTGTCCTTTCTCAGGCCATCAGTTTGACGAAGGGATCGCCCAGCACCACGTAGTTGCGGGCGTCGTTGTTGGCGGTCCACAGACCCGCCAGGTCGGCGGGCGCGACCTTTTTGCCGAACTCCATCTCTTCGAGCGTGGAGGTCAGGTCGGAGGAGAGTTCGGCGTAGCGGCCGTTGAAGTATTCGAAGGCGTAGCCGATGGGGTAGCCGTCGAACAGGCGCTTGAGGGCGCTCTCGAAGACGGCGCGCTGCGCGCCCGCCTTGCCCCACGAGAACGAGTAGCCCCAGGCGCGTTCCACATGTCCGATGACGGCCAGCGCGCCACCCTTGGGATGCGAGAGCATGCGCTGCGGCAACTTGGCGAGGAAGTTCTTCGGGGCGATCTCACCGCGTTGCTTGAAGGCCTGTTTGGAGAAGTCGTCCATTTTGGGCGTGCCCGCGCCGTAGCAGGCAAAGAAGAAGGCCACCAGCCCGAAGAGGGTGGCGCTGTCGGCCAGATCGTCGGCGGCGAAGTAGAAATCCTTGCCGATGGCCTTGCGCCATTCCTTCGGCCCGGGCCAATCCTGACAGAGCAACGCGCCCTGGTTCGTGAGTTGGAGCGGGTCGCCGTTTGGGAAGCCCATGCCGTGGCTGGCGGTGAAGAGCAGGGCGGGGGTGTCGTTTCCACCCAGCACGTTGGCGAGGTCGGCTTTCCTGGCCTTGTCGCCGAGGAAGGTGGAGAACTTCCAGCCTTTTTGTTCCTTGGCGAAGGTATCGGCCAGTGGTTTGACGAGCTGCTCGGCGCTCATGTTGGTGGCCACGTCGTCCTTGTTGGAGACGCCGAAGAAAGCGGCGGACTTGCCGAGGGAGATTTTTTTCTTCTCGGCGTTGACCACGCTGTTGGCATAGTTCCAATATTCCTCGGGCTTGTCGAAGTAGATGCGGCCGACGGCATGCTGCACGTCCAACTGGGTCTGGAAGCGGTAGGGGACCTGTTCGGGGTCGCCGACGATCAACAGGTAGTAGGGTACGATCTCGGGGTCCACGGGGCCGGGCCCCGCGCCGTGACGAGTGAGCCATTCATCCTTGCTCTCGTACATCTCGCCTGGTTTGAAGCGATAGCCTTCGGGGCCGCTATATTCCTTGTAGAGTTTGCCGGCCAGCGCCTTGCGCCAGTCGAGCAGGGGTTTGAGCGCCTTGACGATGGTGGGGTCCACGTTATAGGGGAAGATGACGCCCCAACCCGCAGAAGCCAGGTCCTTGTAATCGGTGCCTTCCTTGGCGGCGTAATCGGCCTTCTTGTTCTTGTTGGTATCGGCATACTGCGCCCACCAGCGTTTGAGCGCCTCGGCCTCTTCTGCATCCTGCGGTTCGCCCGTGATGGCGGCTGCCATCGTCTCAGGTTCCACCGGCGGGATGAGGTAATTGCCGGTGGTCGCGTCGATGCCATTGAATACCAGTTGGTCGGTCATGGAGTCACCTTTCTTCGATTATGGGAGGGTCTCGTCGGGCTGACAGAAGCCTGCCTGTCCGAAAGCATTAAAGCCGAAGGGCGCATGACAGGTATTATCCACGCCTGCCAGGGCCTTGAGCGGGTAGTATTTGAGCAGTTCGCGCAGAGGCGAGCCAGCCTCCTGGAGCGTGAAGTGGTCGTTGTAATCGAACCAGGCCGGCTTGAAGGCGTCGCGGCTGGCCCAGGCCGTCCACGAGAAGACCGGGTCGCTGGTGATGACGCTGCGCTGGAAGGCGATCTGGATGCTGTTTGGGTCGTTGGGCGAGATGCGCGACCAGGCCAGGTCGGGCGCGTCGCCGTTGCCCTGGTCGAAGACCAGCACCTCGTAGCCGTCGCCGAGCTGCGGCGGGTCGGATACGTACGGGATGCCGTTGCCCACGTCACCGTTCTTGTCGTTCCAGATGCGCACGCCGTTGGTGGACCATTCCTTGCCGGGCGCCAGGGTGGTGATGAGGTAGTCGCCGCGGCCGTCCACATCCAGGTCGAGTTCGATGCCGTAGTTGCCGGTCAACCCGTCGCCGCGCGGTCCCGCCATCGTGATGGTGAGGTAGACCCACCCCTTGTCTTGCGAAAGACTCGCGCTGGTGATGTCGATATCGGGATAGTAGATGTTCATCTCGCCGCCGTTGAACGGGCGCTCGAAAATGTTGAGGTCGTATTCGTCACCGCCGTTGGCGCGCAATTCGCTGGCGAAGACCGAGGAGTTATTGTCCAGCAGGAAGCTCTCGGGCGAGGCGGGGACATCGTTGGGCAGCTTGAGTTGTACCGCCGCCGACGGGCTGGGCGGAGCCTCCACGGGCAGGCCCGAATCGGACGGGCAAGCCGCGTTCAGGTACTGGCGGCATTCGTCTTCGGAGAATTCGCGTGTGGTGCGTTGCCCGGCGAGTTTGATGAGCTCGTCCAGCGCGAGGACGTATGAACGCACCGTGCCGTCGCGCCCGGCGCTGTAAAGGTTTTTGCCGTCGGGACTCATCTTCACGCTGTAGATGCGGTCGGTGTGGCCGTAGGTCTGGAACTTGACCGTGCGGTCCTCCAAATCCCACAGCGTACCGATGCCGTCCGCGCCGCCGGTGTAGAGGTATTTGCCGTCCGCGCTGAATGTCAGGTCGAAGATGGTGTCGCCCCGTCCGCGGAAGGGAGCCTGGAATTGGCCCCAACGGGTCGGATCCATGTCCCAGAGGATGATGCTGCCATCGTCACCACCCGAGGCCAGCCATTTCCCGTCGGGGCCGAAGGCCACGGTTTCGACAATGTCGGTGTGGCCGCTCAACGTGGTGAGGGGTTTGCCGGTCTTCATATCCCACAGCACGATGACTTGTTCATAATAGCCGACCGCCAGGACCGAGCCATCCGGACTGTAGGCCAGGCTGTAGGCCGGGCCCCAGGTGGAGGGCAGGTCGAAGATCGGGCTGCCGGTCGCGGCGTCCCAGATCTTGACCGTCCCGTTTCCGTCGCCGCTGGCAATGCGGCTTCCATCCGGGTTGTAGGCCAAGGTCTCCACGGAGGCGGTGTGTTCGGTGAAGGCCAGTAGTTGATTCCCGCTGGCTGCATCCCAGATGCGGACGGTGAGGTCGCGACTGGCCGTGGCTACCTGTTTTCCGTCCGGGCTGAAGATGGCATCTTCGATGTCGTCGGTGTGGCCCTTCAGAGTGAC
This sequence comes from uncultured Anaerolineales bacterium, assembly GCA_937928015.1. Classification (GTDB taxonomy): domain Bacteria; phylum Chloroflexota; class Anaerolineae; order Anaerolineales; family Villigracilaceae; genus JACPVF01. The sequence continues at coordinate 6,006 of CALFXA010000121.1, forward strand.
AATCAGCCGCCCGGAGACGGTGTTCCACAGATGGGCCAGATCGTCCTTGCCGGCAGTGACCAATTGTTTGCCGTCCGGGCTGAGGGCCACGCTGTGGATGCTGTCGTGATTGTCGAAGGTGAGCAACTCGCGGCTGCCCTCAGGGGAGATGTTCCAGATGCGGACGGTCTTGTCCTTGCTGGAAGTGGCGATGCGTTTTCCGTCCGGGCTGAGGGCCAGGCCGTAGATTTGGTCCTTGTGGCCCACCAACGTCAGGCTGGAGCGTCCATAGGTGGTGTCCCAGAAGCGGACGGTGCGGTCGGCGCTGACGGAAACGATGTTCGAGCCGTCCTTGGTGAAGGCAATGGCATAGATCCAGTCGCGGTGACCGATGATGGTCAGTACCTGGGGGGTGGCGGGCACGCTGATATCCCAGAGGATGATGGAGCGGTCCTCGCCCCCGGACGCGGCCAGACGTTTGCCGTCGGGGCTGAAGGCCACGCTGTTGACATAACCAGAGTGCCCTGCCAGGCGGAAGATCGGGCGGCGCGTGTTCGCGTCCCAGACGACGGCCAGCGAGTCGGAACCTGCCGTGGCAATGCGGGTCCCGTCGCGGTTGAATGCCACCGCCTGGATGTCACCGTCGTGGCCGCCCGTCAGGGGCAGGGAGGTGTTATCCAGAATGTTCCAGATGACACCCACGCCGCCCGCCCCGACCACGACCAGTCGGGTGTTGTCGGGGCTGAAGGCCAGACCCCACAACACATCGTTCCCGACTTGCAGGGAGTTGACCTTGCCCAGGTTGTTGGCGTCGTACAGGATGACCTGTCCATCGCCGGTGGTGACGGCCAGCAATTTGCCGTCGGGGCTGTAGGCCACATAGGTCACGCCGTAGCCGTCCTCGGCGGGGGTCAGCACTTGCAGCGATTTGATCAGCCTGCCCGTGACCGTGTCCCAGACCTTGAGTGTGCCATCGTTGCCCGCCGAGGCAAGCCGCTGCCCGTTCGGGCTGAAGGCTGGACTCCAGACCGTGCCCAGGTGGGTAATCGAGTCGGTGGCAGAGATGGCGGGGTCGTGCAGGACGTGCTCCACGCGCATCGCGGGCAGGGCCTGACGCAGGGCGTCTTCCACCTGGCTGATGGCGCTTTGCATCTCAGGCTGGGTCAGGTCCACGCCCTGAGTGGCTTGCAGGGCCAGGCGGATACTCAACTCCGGGTCCACCGTCAGGTTGCTGACCGACTGGGCGGCCAACTCGCGCAGGTGCGCGATTTGCAGGTTGATGTTGGCAATCTGTTCCTTCTGATAGGCCAGCGCTTCCTTTTCCTTGGCAATCTTCTCCTGGTCGTTGGCGCGCTGCGCCTCCTTCTTGGCGATGGCTTCCTGCGCCGTGGCGCGGGCGGTCTCGGCCTGGGCCTGGAAGAAGAAATATAACGCGGCCAGGGCCAGCACGGTCATCAACACGGCCGCCCAGCGGATGAGCAGGTTGGTGCGGTGTTCGCGTAGTTGATTCTGGTATTCCTGCTTGCAGGCGGTCAGGAATTCCTGCTCGGCGGGCAGGACCTCGTCGGCATGGGCCTTGGCCCACTCGTCGGCGTCGAGGTAGGCGTGTCCGCGCAGAAGCAGCGACTCGGGCCGCCCCTGGTTGTTCCACAGGTCGGCCTGACGCTGGAAGACGTTGAGATTTTCGATGAACCAGTCGGCGTTGTTGCGGCGGATGGGGCGCGTGAGGCGGTCGTGCGCCAGCTCGAACCAGACGGCGTTGCCGCGTTTATCCCCGCGGACCAGGTAGGCCTCCTGTAACATTTTGATGGCCTTGTTCGACAGGCCGCCGCTGGCCTCGGGCTCCATCAGCACCTGTCCACGGATGCCGTTGACGGTGATGAGTTTACGGTCAAACCACTCGCGGACCTGGCGTTCGCTCACGCCCGCGTCGGCGGCCACACTGCTGGCGTGGAAGGCGTAGTAGTCGCCCAGTGCATCGTCGATGTTACCCGCCTTGGCTACGTCTTCCACGGTGACGGTCTTGCGTCCGCCGAGCGAACCCCACAGGCGGCGGCAGACCACCTGCAACTGGACCGGCTCGACGTACAAGCCAAGCTGTTCGAGGGCCGATCCGTCCGCCTGCTGAACGCGGATGCGGCGCAGGTCGTCCACCAGTTTCGAGGCAGCCTCGTTCTCGAAGTCCACGCCCTTGTCTTTGGCGGGACTTTGAATGGCCTCGATGGCAGAGCGGGCGTCGAGGAAGTCGAGGCGGTAGGTGACGTTGAAGCGATTGGGGATCGGGCGGTTGTACGGCTCGATGGCGGCCAGGTAATCTTCGCGGATGGCGAACAGCACCCACAGATTGCGGTCGCGCAACATCTCGCCGAGTTGATTGACGAATTCGAGCTTGGTATCACGGTCCACGGCGCTGACGCGCACCAACTCCTCGAACTGGTCGAACACGATGAAGAGCGAATTGGCGGGATCGTAATCCTGCACGTGCGGCATGGCCCGCTCGGGATATTCCTTCATGTATTGGGCCAGGGTCTTGCCGAGCAGGTCGCTGGGCGCGTATTGTGACTTGGCGGGCAGTTCGCTTTCGAGCGAGCGCATCACGCTGAAGACGTAGCGGTTGAACCCGGGCTGTCCTGCGAAGCCGTCGGGCGGCTCCATGTTGACGCGCACGGGGGGCAGCGCCCAGAAGCCTTGTTCGCGCATCTGCGGGACGAGGCTGGCGTTGATCAGCGAACTCTTGCCTGCGCCCGAGGGCGAGTGCAGCAGCACGATACGTTCCGCAATGACCAGGTCGAGCAGTTCGGCGCTTTCGCGTGAACGGCCGTACAGGCTCTCGCCGGTCTGGAAGGAACGCGGACCCACGTAGGGGTTGGAACTGGATCGAAGATTGGTGGCAGTGGATGACATGGTCTCTCCTTATCCAGTCACGTTCATTTGCGAAACAAGCTCACGAATGAAGTCCCCCGACTGGCCCCAGAAAATGCTGATCGAGTCATCCTCAAAGTAATCCTCCAGATATTCGCGCGCGCGGCGCGGATCCAGGTTGTGAATCTCGTCGGGGTCCACCTGTACGGCGATGTGGGCGTAGCGGCTGCGGCGTCCGCCGCCCTGCAGGTTCATGATCGAGCGGAAGAAGATGCGGAAGGCCCAGTCGTCCAGTTGGAAGCCGAGGAACATCAGGGCGGCATCCGTCAGGGCGCGGCGCACCACGGGCGGAATCAGGTCCTTGTTGCTGGTCACGCCGATCAAGAATTCGAAGTAATCGTCCTCGGTCATCACCAGCGATTCGGGGATGCTGAAATGGCCGAAGAGGTGATAGACCAGCGGACGTTCGGCGGTGGGACGATATTCGGGTTCCTTGTCGTAGATGGATTCCGCGTCGAAGCGGTCGCTCCACGGGCAGATGACCATCTGCGGGTCGGCACCCGCCTCTTTGAGCGCGTCGGACATCATGTTGTCATAGTTGGTGGTGATATAGATGGGGAGCTTCAAGCCTGCCAGCACCTTGTGATGCTCGGTCGGGTCCTTGGCGCGCAGGGTCTTATCGCCCAGCGAGAGCAGGTCGAGGATGGGAGCCTTATCGCCCTTGAGCGCGTCGGGCAGGTCGGCGCTGAAGCGGGACTGGACACGTTCGCGGATGACGTTCTCCAGTTCGAGCAGCAGGGTGCTGACCGACTGGTCGATGGAAAGGTATTGCGTCACCTGCGGGAGGGCGTCGCGGTAGAAATGCGCCAGGGGGTAGCGATATTTTTCGGCCAGGCCCAGCGCCAGGTCCCGCCACGAGCCGAACAGCGGTTCGTACAGTCCCGCGCCGATGATGGGGGTGCACTTTCCCGCCTGCAGGCTGGTCAACAGCGACGGCCACTTCTTGAAGTCGCTGCCTTCCTCGCCGAAGCCAGGCGTGTACCAGATGCGTCCGCTGCGCAGGCGCATGAACAGCACGGGCATCCAGAAATCGGATGTGTCGCGCACCGTGCCGCGCGCCACCGACATGGCGCGGTCCACCTGCCCGTCCTTCTCCAACTCTTCGAAGAAAACGGGCATGAACTTGGCAATCGTGTCCATGCTGACGCTGCCCTGCATGGCGACCACGGCGGGCACGCCGCCTTCGGCGAGTTTCGGACCGAGGGCCTGCAGCGCCGCCCCCGCGCCTTGACCCGCGCTCTGGCAGGAGGCCAGGACCACCAGCCGGGGTTGATTGTCCAACTCGCGGATGCGGGTGGCCAAGTCGTAGCCCGAGACACGCGCCACCGCGCCCGACTCGTCTTCCAACCATAACCAGGGTTCCTCTTTGACGAAGGAACCGTGCGCCACGAGGTACAACACGTCCACGCCTTCGCGCAGATGCGCGATGATGTTCTCCAGCGTACAGCGTTCTCCGGGCTGCGAGGGTAGCGCCGTGGAGGGAATGTTCTTTAACGCGGCCTGGGCGCGGGCCAGTTCTCCGGGGACGTCCACAGCGGCCAGCGAGTACTGGTCCAGCCCGCTGGGATTCGCCAGGGCGATGACGGCCTTGAGGCTGCCCTTCGAGCGCAGCTTGACGGGACGCCAGTCCAGGCTGCTGAGATAGCGCGAGAAGAATACCTGTTCGCCGGTGAAGAGAGTCGCCTTGTCATCGGCGGGATCGCGCAGAGTCTCCCAGAATAGACTGTTCAACTCGAGCGCGCTCGGTCCGATGGTCAGCCGCACGCGTAAGGGGGATTTGATCGTCTGGGCGCTGGTGCGTGCCTGTGAAAACGCCGACAAGATGTCCTTGTCGGCGAACAGACTCTGGGTGAGGGCGGCGCCATAGGCGGCCGGGTTCCCAGATTTCTTGAGCAGGTCTTGGAAATCAAATTGCACCGTCACGGGCCGCCCCTGCCCAATGCGGATGTCCGCATCGCTGCCGGGCTGGCTGAAACGCATCTCGATCGTGTACGCGCCCGCCTCGCGTTGGTGCAGGCCAAGTTCGAGGTCAGCGAAATCTGTCAAAGCAATCTCCTGAAGAGAATCAGACGTTGTCTTTATGCGTCCGCAGGCGCGGAACTGGGGGCGGGGTCCTCGGGGCGTTCGACCACGGCCCAGGCGGCCACATAGCCTTCGTCGCCTGCCACGTCGCGGACGTGGATCCAGTCACCGACGCGACCGATCTTGGGAGCGGCCAGATCGGGCGGCTCGATGGCGATCAACTCCGCGCCGAGCGGCAGGCGCTTGATGAGCGTGGATTCGGCCACGTATGGTTCGGCACGCAGGGCCAGATCCTCTTCCTCGGTGCGGAGCAGGACGGGCAGCGGCTCGCCGCCGACGGCGAAGGAGGGCGGCTGGGTCTGGCGCTGATCCTTCGCGCCGAGAGCGGTCAGCCCCGAGACGACGGTCACGTACCAGGCGGCGATCACGCCTTGCGCACCTGTCACGTCCTGGGCGCGCAGCCACTCGTACATCACACCGACCTTGCGACGCACGTCATCCTGCGAGTCGAGCACTTTCAATTCCGCGCCGATGGGCAGACGCTTGAGCAGGCTGGCGTCGGTGGTGTCGGGCTTGGAGCGCAGGGCCACCGCGTCGGTGGTGGTCTTGATGACCACGGCATCAGTGGGGACGGGCGCCTTGGCGGGCGCGGCGGGGGGAGTCTGTTTTTGCAGCGCGACATACCAAGCGGCCACATAGCCCTGAGTCCCGTCAGCGGCCTTGACCGGCAGCCACTGATTCATCTGCCCGATTTTGGCCTTCGCGTCAGCATCGGCGGTGAGCGGTTTGAACTCGGTGTTCATCGGCACGCGCTTGAGGAGAGTGGTGTCGTTGGCCAGCGGCTGCGAGCGGATGGCCAGGTCGTCGGCGTTGGCATAGACCGGGAAGCTGGCGGCCACGCCCTTGTCGAGGTTGGGCGGCGGGGGAGGGGTCACCTGACCTGCGGGACCGTCCAGCCAGAGGGCGGCCTGGATGATCTGAGCGGGCTTGCCGTTGAAGGCATAGCGCGAACTCATCAGCGTGACCTCTTTTTGATCGGGCGGATAGGTCCACGGGTCCTGGAGGACGTAGTCGTCACCCTTCTTGGCGGTCAACACGATCCAGTGGTTTTGCAGCCCTGCGCTGGGAGAATAATCCACCTCGATGATGACGGGTTTGCCCGCCGCGAGGTAGGAGTCGATCTCGGCCAGCGGCGCGGGCTGATTCTGACATTCGATGTAGTTGGTCTGTCGCATGCCGGGCACGGCATTGCTGATGTAGACAGGCATCAGGAAGGCCCCCTGAAAGGCCCCCGCGGCGCGCATCTTTTCGTTCAACTGCTCGGGCGTGAGCTCGATCCCATAAGTGCTGCACACCATGCTCAGGCTGGTGAGCAGACAACCATAACTGCCGATGGTGCTTTGTTTGTCGGTGCCAAGCAGTTGAGTCTTCCACTTGGGGTCCTGTTGCGAGAATTGCTTGAGCGCGGCCATCCTGCCTCCAAGATGTGGATATGAATTTGGCCCTGAATAGTACAGGTAGGGGTAAAGAAATTATACAATAATTCTCATATTTTCCATCGTGCGAAAACTCAATTTTTGACCGTTCTTTTCGCCAATTTACAAATCTGTTTTTTGTGCTCCCAGGGTTGAACAATGAAGCGACCACAAATGAAAAAGACCTGCTCCCAAGGCAGGTCTCGTTTTGAGGATAGATTGTGTTACGCGGCCAGGGCGGCCTTGATCTGTTCGAGATGGGCCGTCATGTGGAAGTTGGGCTGCAATAGCCCGGAGGCGAAGCGGTAGTAACTTCCTTTATTAGCGACGAATTCTGCAGGCAGCAGAGAGACATAAGCCAGGGTTTCGTCCACGGCCCGCCGCAGCGCCCCCAGCATCAAATCCACGGAGGGGTTGGCCTTGACCG
>CALFXA010000122.1 GCA_937928015.1 uncultured Anaerolineales bacterium
GGATTCGATCTCCGCCTGATTGAGGCGGCAGCCGATGGTATCGAGGAAGACTTTCATGGGCGAGAGCGGACGACCTCAGGGTTGGATCGCCACGAAATTATCGAACAGAACGTCCACGCCAGGTTCGGAGAAAGCCCCGGCCAGGATGCCGACCGCGCCATGCGTCAGGGTATCGTCCTTGACCTGGGCGAGTTGCTGGCCGTTGACGTAGAAGGTCAGGACGTTGTCCACGCAATCGGCGCGCAGGTGGTTGACGCTCACGCCGCGGTTGACGAGCGGACTGGCCTGCATCTCCGTTCCGCTCAACAGGGAAGTCTTTCCGTCGAGGAACAGGCCGATGGCATAGAAGCCGTCATGGGTGACAATGAAGAAATAATAACTATTTTTCGCATAGCGACAGATCAAGCCTGCGCGGTTTTCGTCGGGACCGTTCAATTTGCCCTCGTCCACCTCGACGCGAACATCCTTCAAGTCACGCGGGGTCGAAGACCAGAAGTTCGTCTGTGGCGCGTTGACCAGGATGCGGAAGCCCTCCAGGTTGTAGTCCATGACGCCCTCGGCAGCGGCGCGGCGGTCCCAGCCCGAGGCGGCATCGGAGAAATCATCTTCGAAGATCAACGCACCCGAGGGCAGGGTGGTGGCCGCTTCAGGGGCGGGGCGAGTCGGGGCGGTCGTGGCGGGCACCTGGCAGGCCAGGGCAACCAAAAGGAATAAAGACATCAGGAGGAAAGGACGAGGTCTGTTCATGGGAAAATTTTATCACGCGAAGATTTTTAAAGCCTGGTGGGGAATGCTTTACGGAAAATTTTGTTGCAGCAACAAACTCGCCTGCTGCCCCGTGCCGCCATTGGGATCGAGGTCCGCGGCGCGGCGGAGTTGGTCGTACGCGCCGTTTCGGTTGCCTGTCTGCAGGTAGACCATGCCCAGGTGCAGATGCGCCTCGGCGAAATCGGGCGAGAACTTCAACGCGGACAGTAAAGATTGTTCGGCGGTGTAATAGCGGCCCGAGGCCATTTGCGCCCAACCGAGCGTGTCCAGCATCATGGGGTCTTCGGGCGCCAACTCGACGGCTTTTTGCGCGGCGGGCAGGCCCACATCCTCGATCCGTACGCCGTTCTCCACGCTGAACACGGCCAGGATGCGCCAATAGGTCGGGTCGTTGGGAACCAGTTCCGTGGCGCGCTGGAAGTTTTCCAACGCCAGCACCAGGTCACCCAATCGCGCATAGGTCTCACCGAGCGAAGCCTTCCAGGCGGGGTTTTCGGGTTCGAGCGCGGCAGCGGATTGATACTCGGCCAGCGCCTGACGATTATCGCCGATGCGCTTCCAGTACAGGCCACGCAATCCGCGCACCACGACCGAGTTGGGATTCAGCGCCAGGGCCTGATCCAATGCCGCACGTCCAGCCTGACCGAGGTGCTGGTTCGCCTCCCCAAGCCAGGCCCACGCCTCGGCCTGACCCGCGTCCGCATCCGCGGCGGATTGGAAGGCTCGCGCCGCCAGGGCCCATTCGTCCACCAGCGCCAGTCCACGCCCGAGGGTGATGAGGCGCCCCGCCTCGGTGGGGTCAAGTTCGGCCAGGGTCAGGGTGGAGCGTAGCGTCTCGAAAACGGGACCATACTCGGGGTCCAGTTGCGAGGCGGTCTGGAGATGCGTCATCGCGGCGTTGATGTCGGCCAATGTCAGGAGAAGTCCCAGGCGATACTGCGCGGCGGCGTCCTCGGGCACAAGCAACAGTTGATTCTCCAACGCGGCGCGCTCGGCTTCGACGTCCCCGCGCTCATGCTGAATCCGCGCCAGACCTGCATAAGCCTGCGGCATGGCGTGGATTTGAATGGAGGATTGAAATGCCTGCAAGGCTGGGTCGGGTTGGTTCGTTTGCAAATAAGCCTGCCCAAGCGCCAGCCAGCCCTGCGCGGAAAGGCGCGGAGCGCGCATCAACAGGCGGATAACCTCTTCGGGTCGGTTCGTCTGCGCGGCCGCCAGACCCGCCCGCTCCCACAGATCATCCCGCCAGAACAGACGCTGCGCCGCCGTCTTGTAGAGCTGCGCCGCACGGATGGGGTCGGTCGCAGACTCGGCTTGGCGCAAGGCGTTCCATCCGCTGACGAGGAAGGGGCCCGCAATGAGCAGCCCCAACGCGAGCAGCAGGACCACCTGCGAAACATGAGAATTTCGTTGCATGTTGCAATTATAGCCGCCCTGCACGCCCAAAATATGCGACTGGCAGTATAATTCAACGCGCATGAACGCGTTATTGGATCAAATCTTCACGTTCCTTGCCAATCCCAATGGCGATGTGTTCTATCATTACGCGTTGGTTTTTTCGATTGGCTTTGCGTTATACGCCTCCTTCAATAATTGGCGTTCCAGTGAATTTCCCCAGGTCAAGCGGACCATGCTCGGCCTGGGGTTGTTGTTGCTGGCCCAGTTTTTGATGTTCGGGTTCAGCCTGCTGGGGTGGTGGGGACTCATCAATCCCACGGCCAGCCTGCCGCCGCTCGACCGGGCGTTCACCCTCTTCAGCATCATCATGGTCATCTGGCTGTGGAGTTTTCCCGAGCCCAGCCCAATTGCGGACCTTGCCACGGTCCTGGTGGTCATCGCCCTGGTGGTGGCGACCTTCATCGGTTTGCAGACCTGGAGCGGACAAGCCTCCAGCATGATGTACAACCTGACGATGGATGAATGGATCTGGCAGATCGTTTCACTGGTCTTCATCCTGTCGGGTGCGATGACCCTGGCCGTGCGCCGCCCGAACGGGTTTTGGAACGGCCTGGTGATGATGGCCATGCTTTTCGCGGGGCACGCGGGTCACCTGATCGCCCCGTCCGACAGCAATTATTCGGGCATCCTGCGTTTGGCTTACATGGCGGCCTTTCCGCTATTGCTGACCCTGCCGCAGCGTTTCCCCATGCCTGCCATGAATCAGCCGCGCAAACCTGCTGCGGCTGTCGCGCGGACTCCTGCCGCCGAGCACGAGGAAAGGTCCGAGACCGGTGGTCCGCGACCCGAGCGTCGACGTTACAGCACCGACCCCAAAACCTTCCATGCCATGCTTGCGCTGGCGGCGGAGACCAATCCCAGCAAAATCAGTCAGACCCTGACCCGCGCTATCGCGCAGACCATGCTGGCGGACCTGTGCTTCCTCATCTACCTGACCGACAACAAAAACCAGCTCATCGTGGCCAGCGGCTACGACCTGATTCGTGAGGAAATCCTGGAAGGCGGCAGCCTCAACAAGAATATGATCCCCATGCTGTCCAACGCCATCCAGCGCGGACGTCCGTTGCGTATGCCTGCCAGCAGCACTTCAGCCGACATCCGCGGTTTGGGCGATATGCTCGGCCTGCCCAGCCCTGGACACCTGATCAGTGTCCCCATCGTCACGCCCGAGAAAGACGTGCTCGGCGGCGTGATGTTACTCTCCCCGTATTCCAATCGTCTGTGGAGCGCCGAGGATCAAGCCTTCCTTGGGAATATCGCAGTTTCTGTGGTGCCCATCATCCAGCGCACGCAGACCGTCAACCGCATCGAACAGCAGGGCGAACACACCCGCCAGGCTTTGGATGTGGCGAACAAACGGGCCGCGGAATTGGAAGAGCGCGTGGCTGAACTGCTTAAGGAATTGGAGTCCCGCAAGGCGTCGCAGCCCAAGGGACCCGATGTGGCCGCCCTGCGCGCCGCCCAGGAAGAATCCCAGCGCATCGTGGAACAGTTGCAGCAGGAAAACCTTGACTTGCGTGCGCGCCTAAAAGCCAATCAGGGCGTCGAAGTCAGCCAGATGGAGAAGGAGTTGCGCGCCACGCTCGAACAGACGGCCCGCCTGCAGAACCAACTGGCCGAAGCCAACATGCGTCTGCTGGAACTGGAGAAGGGCCATCACGCCACCCGTTCCACCGAGCAGGCCGAGGTGATCGCCTCCATCTCGCAGGAACTGCGCCAGCCGATGTCGTCCATCATTGGGTACACGGATTTGTTGCTGGGTGAGTCGGTGGGCATCCTCGGGTCGCTCCAGCGGAAATTTGTCGAGCGCATCAAGACCTCCATCGAACGCATCAATAATTTGATTGATGACATGATCCAGCTTAATACGCTGGAGACGGGCCTGGCCGACCTCAAGCTCGAGCCCGCCGACCTGAACACGGTCATCGATAATGCCATGAGTTACACCAGCAATCAGGTGCGTGAGAAGAATATCTCCATTCACCTCGAACTGCCCAAACGCCTCCCGCCCATTTACGCGGATCGCGAGGCGCTACAACAAATCCTTGTGCATCTGCTGCAAAATGCAGGAGCAGCGACGCCCGTCGAAGGCACGGTCAGGCTCAAGGTCGATTTGAAGAGTGAAGAGGACCAGGACTTCGTCCTGATCCAGGTCAGCGATACGGGCGGCGGAATTGCCGCCGACGATCTGGGTCGCGTCTTTACCCGTTTGTATCGCGCTGACAACGTCCTCATCCAGGGGGTGGGGGATACGGGCGTGGGCCTGTCCATCGCGCGCACGTTGACCGAGGCCCAGCATGGCCGCATTTGGGTGGAGAGCGAACCTGGGGTTGGCGCCACCTTCAGCGTGCTCCTGCCCATCTCGCAGGAGGACCACTTCGAGCGCCCCGTGGTTGACAAAGGGACCAGGTAATGCAGGGTCTGCGCCAGTTTGGCATGGCAATCGTAGTCGGGATCATTTCCCTCGGCCTGGTGGTCGGGGGATTTTCGCTGGCCCTCTCTGAGAGTTTCACCCAGCCTCTTTCCACCCCGACCGAGAACTTACTGCCGACCGCGCCCGTCTTTCTGACCGCGACCCTCACTCCCGCTGTCACGCTTCTGCCCACGGACCTGCCCACCCTCACCAACACGCCGCTCCCACCGCCCGCCTGCATCCCGCCCTCGGGCTGGATGGCGGTGGCCGTCCAGCCTGGCGACACATTGGCGGGGATGGCCGTCCGCTATAACACCACGCCTGCCCAGCTTAGCCAGGCTAACTGTTTGTTGAGCGAAACCCTCGTGCCTGGGACCACGCTCTTCGTCCCGCCCATTTTGGTCAACAACACGCCGATCCCCTGCGGACCCCCGTTTGGGTGGGTACGTTACAGTGTTCAGCCAGGCGATACCCTCTTCCGCATTGCCACGATGTACGGCACCACCGTCAGCCTGATTCAGCAGGCCAACTGCCTCGGCAACTCCACCGCCATCCGCGCGGGACAATTGCTTTGGGTGCCGAACGTGCCGCCACGCACGCCCATCCCAAGCAATACTCCAGGTGTGACGCTCGATCCCGATTTCTCGACATCGACGTCGACCGAGATGCCGCCCACCGAACCATTGACCAATAC
>CALFXA010000123.1 GCA_937928015.1 uncultured Anaerolineales bacterium
CAGGCGCGATGGCCTACGACCTGACGGCTGTGGTGGATAAGGGACTGATTCAAATCTAATTCCCGCAAATGGTTTGCCCTGAGCGGAGCCGCGCGTACTTACGCGGCGCAGTCGAAGGGCGAATATTCTCGGAAAAAATCACCGCCCGACGTTGCGTCGGGCGGTGTCGTTTTTAGGAGGCCCTTGCCAGGGCGGTGGCTGCCAGGATCAGGGCGGAAAGCAGCAGGTTGATTCGCAGCAACAAAATTTCCCTGCGCTGCAAGCGCGCCAATTCCTCGGGATCGGCCTTCTCGGCGCGGAGCAGTCCACGGCGGATGGCGGGCAGCACCTCCCAGGTTTGGATGGCGCTGACCACTACCATCACCGCTCCCAGCGAGTGCTTGACCAGGATGGCGATGGACCACTGTCCGCTGGTGGAGAGGAAACCGTCGTAGTGCGGATTGGAACTCAGTTGGAAGAGTCCCGTCACCACCAGCAGGCCCATGCTGAACCATGCGATGGGTTCCAGCCGTTTCTGCATGGCGGCCAGGAAGGCCAGTTGGTCACGCGGCTGGAGCGTCTGCTTGACGGCGGGCAGAACCAGCAGGGAAATGGCGACCAGGCTTCCGATCCAGGCCACGGTGGCGAGCATGTGCAGCCAGTAGATCAGGCCCAACGCCCAGACGGGGATCGGCGGCATAACGGATTACGGTCCCGCAGTCGGGGCTTCGGTCGGCGGGGTGTCGGTCGGGGCGTCGGTTGGAATCACTTCCGTGGGGACAGCCGTCGGTGGGTAGCAGATCTGGAAGGCCTGGTTGTAATGCTTGGAGGCCTCATCGTCCAGCGAGCCGCCGTTGTTGGTCACGTTCTGATATTGGGACACGGCCGCGCACATGTCATTCTGCTTGAAGAGCTGGTCGCCGTAACGCATGGCTGCGTAGTTGTAACGCTGGTTGGCGTTCATCGTGCCGTCCCACAGCCCCGTGCCGTTGACCTGGGACAGGTAATCCACGGCCTGCTTCCAGTCCACATCCCAGAAGGACGCGCCAATCAGGTACACGCGGGCATTGTCGCGCAGGGCATTGGCGGTGCGGTCGAGCGGAGCGAAACGCTCGGCCAGGGTCAGCTCGTAGATGCCTCCTTCCAGGTTGCCCGCCACGATCTGGTCGAAGCCATAGTTGCGCAGCACGAAGTAGTACATGCCGTCGACCTGACCCGCCTTGTAGCTCGGGTCGGCCTTGCGGACCTCGTCCAGCGCGACCAGGGCGTTGCCCCAATCCTTGGCGTTGACCAGGGCCTGGGCCTGGGTGAAGATGCCCTCCGCACCCGTCGGGTTGGGGGTGGGGGTGGGCGGCGGCGTGACGGTGGCCGTAGGAACGGTCATCAGGACCAGGATCTCGGTCAGTTTTTGGGCGGCGCCCGGGTAGCTCGGGTCGTTGTCGACGATATATTCCAGACGCTGTTTGGCAGCCCCGTAGCGGCCGAACTGGATGTCGACCAGCGCATACTGATATTGCGCGGTCATCAGTTGTTGCATGCTTTCTTTTTTGGCAGAGACACGATCTCCGATGGCGAGCTGGTAGCCGCCGAAGATGCTGACGCCGAGCAGGGCCAGCGCGCCCAGCACAGACAGCAGGATCCCGGGCCAGCGGGCTGGTTTTTTGATTTGGACAGGTTGGGTGCTTTCAGTACCTTCAGACATGAGCGCGATTATACTCCAGGTCTATAGCTTGAATAACAGGCGCGCCTCGGGCCAGACGAGGGCCAGCGCGGACAGTCCGCCGAGGGCCATGCCCAGCAAGGCGGTGATGATGGCTCCGCCCGGCAGCCAGAGTGCCAGCGCGTAAGTCAACGTGCCGCCGACCAGGGCGGCCAGCAGACCCTTGGTCACGGCCCCGCCCACGCGGATCGGCTCGTGGGTGCGGCGGGATAGCCAGGTGAACAGCACGACGGCCTCGATCAGCACGGCGATCTCGGCAAAGGCGATGACGGGCGCGCCGATGTCCTTAAAGACGGTCACACCCGTGATTCCGATCCCAAGAAAGAGGACCAATCGCAGGCCGACTGCGTACAGCGGATAAAGCGGTTCCTTGCGCGCGTAGAACGAGCGCGCCGCCACCTCGTGGATGGCGAAGCCCGTCAGCGTGAGCAGGTAAGCGCGCGTGGAAGCCGTCAGCAGGGCGGTGGTGGCCTCGTCGAAGCCGAAGACGGCGCGCACCAGCGGGTGGATTCCCGCCGCCATGACGGCCGCAATCGGCAGGGTCAGCGCGATCAGGAAGCGCAGAGCTTTTTCGATGGTGTCGCGGAAGCCCGTCCAGTTGCCGCGCGCGGCATATTCCGAGAGGGTCGGGAGCAGGGCGGTGGCGATGGCGGTCCCGAGGATGGTTTCGGGCACCTGCATGATCATCCAGCCGTAGGTCAGCGAGGTGACCGCGCCCGCCTGGTCGAGGCGGGAGGCCAGGTTGTCGCGGGCCAGCACCACGATCTGGATTCCGCCCATCGTCAAGAGGCGCGGGGCCATCAGCTTGAGGGCTTCGATCAGTCCCGAGTTGCGCAGGTCGAAGGAGGGCGTCCAGCGGAATCCGAATTTGAACAGGGCGGGCACCTGGACCAGCAGGTGCAGGGCCGCGCCGATGATGACGCCGTACACTAGCCCGTGAATCCCATAGCGCGGCACGAGGAAGATCGCCCCGAAGATCTGGCCCAGGTTGTAGGCGGTGGGCGCGATGGCAGGCAGGATGAAATGCTGGTTGGCCTGTAGCGCAGCCATTACCAGGCCGCTGATCGAAAAGATGATCGTGCCGACCAGGTTCAGGCGCATCAGGTCGGCCAGCAGGGCGCGCTGTTCGGGGCCGAAGCCGGGCGCGATGCCGATCTCGGCTTCCACGATGGGTTTGGCAAAGACGGCGATGACCACGGCAATCGTGCCCGTCACCACGAAGGCCACGTTCGCCACGCGCGAGAACAGGTCCCAGGCGGCGTCGCGGTCTTTTTGGGTCAGGTATTCGGTCAGCAGCGGGATGAAGGCCATCGCCAGCGCCCCGCCCGAGATCAGCGCAAAAAGCACGTCGGGCAGGTTGTTGGCAGCGTTGAACGTGTCGAGCGTCCCAACCGAGTCGGCGAACTGACGCGAGATGATGCCCGCCCGCACGAAGGCCAGGATTTTGTCGATGAAGAAAAAGAACCCGACGATCAGCGAGTTGCGGGTCAGGTTGGACAGTTTTTTCATGTTAGTGTTCGGCGGGTGGCTTGACTTCCATGCCCGGGAGTTTCTCGGTCAGCAATTGCGGCTTGTGGATCAACTGCGGCAGGCATTGCGGGCAGATGTAATTCGTTTCATTTTTAAAGGTCAGCACCAGCAGCGGGACCTGTTCCTCGGTGCGACTGCAATTCAGGCAGATGTGCATGATGTTCTCCATTTATATGGGAACGCGGACTGGAGTCCGCATTCCGTCAAATATGACGCGCAAACTGCGGTTTGCGTTCCAAATTAAAGCGTACCTTTGTACATGCCGCCGTCGACGTTGAGCATGACGCCCGTAATATAGGAAGCGGCGGGCGAGACGAGGAAAGCTGCTGCGTTGGCAAACTCTTCGGGCTGACCCAGCCGCCCAAGCGGACTCTGTTCGGACTGCTTGCGGGTCTCTTTCTCGACCGTGGACTGGTTGGCCGTTGCCCGGGCCGACATCAACTCTGTGACGCGTTCCGTTTCCGTCCAGCCCGGCAGGATCGAGTTGACGCGGATGCCGTCCTTGCCGAGGTCGAGCGCCAGCGATTTGGTCAGGCCGATCGTCCCCGCGCGGATGCTGTTCGAGAGCAGCAGGTTGGCAATCGGCTGCTTGACCGACATCGACGTAACCGTCAGGATGCTGGCCGCCGACGACTTGCGCAGGTGGGGCAGGGCTGCGCGGATCAGGCGCACGTGCAACATCAGGCACAGGTCCACGCCCTTTTGCCAGGCGGCCTCGTCCAGCGTGTCGATGCCCCCGGGCGGAGGCCCGCCCGCGTTGGTGATGAGGATGTCCAGCCCGCCGAAGGCCTCCACGGTCTGCGCGATCAGCTTCGCGGGCACATCGGGCAGGCTCACGTCTCCCGCCAACCCGATGACCTGTGTGCCTGTTTCATTTTGCAGTTTCTCGGCCACGGCCTGGATCTTGGCCGCATCCCGCCCGTTGATGGCGACCTTGCAGCCGTCCTGAGCGAGCGCCCGCGCGGTGGCATATCCCAGCCCGCGCGAAGAGCCAGTGACCAGCGCGATTTTATTCTTCAAACCTAAGTCCATGATGAACTCCTCTTTTACGTCATTGCGAGCCCGAGCGAAGCGAGTGGCGAAGCAATCTCGCAATTATCAGGAGATTGCTTCGACCGCTGCGCGGTCTCGCAATGACGTTAGTAAATAAATTCAATCTTCGAATCGATGACCTGACCGTCAGGCCAGTGCGAGTCCACCCATTTTGCCACACTTTGCAGGGATTGTTCCAGCACAACTTTGTCCGAATTGATCGCGGCGCAGGCGATGACCGCCTCGCTCCATTTGTCTTGCAGGTCCATTTCCGCCACCGAGACGTTGAACTCACGGCGCAGACGCGACATCAGCGGCTTGATGCGTCCGCGTTTGTCTTTGAGAGAGAAACAGGCAGGCAAGTGCAGGTGAAAGGTGAGGGTGGCGATCATTTTAGATAAATGTTGTAGATGCCTATGATAGTTGCACCAAACCCAAAAAACACGAAAATGATACCAGTTGCGTAGGCATACCATCCATGCACTATATCCCCATATTTTCCAATAAACTCTCTTCTATACAAAGTAATTACACCACTTACTCCTATGGAAGAGGTAAGCGCTAATATTAGTATGTTTTTTAACCACTCTGGATAATAGAAGTGAAATATGTCTCCAACAAGGAAGAAAAGGCAATAAATTAGCAAGGAAATCATAAAAGGTGCACGGGTTGGATGTAGAAATAAACGCTTCATGCGCAGTTTTTGATTTTTTTCGTTTCGATTTGAATATTGTGTATTATCTGGCATGGTTGATGTATCTATTTCTGTTGCATGGTTTCATGTAATTTATTTGCTAAATCTCTTGCATCATTTTCTTCACACGAATCATCCCGCGCGAGGAATTTTAACCCACGCTCAGAGATTTTCCTGCGGCGTGCGACGATCCACATGTGCAGATGCGGCTGCCCTTCCATCGTGGACAGTTGGTAGATGCGTTCCGCGTCAGTGTATTGACGCAGAGCCTGATATACGCGTTTCAGCAGGGGACCGAGCGCATCCGCCTCTTCCTGGGTCATTTCCGAGTAATCCAGAAAATGACGGCACGACTCGATGAACAGTGTCCCCAGCGGACCCAGCTTGCCAGGTGCGTGACAGACCATCCAATGCTCATCCTCATAGATGTACCCGCCAGGAGGAGCGGCTTCCAGTCCTTCATGTTTGCAACAGATGAAACAGGTATCCATTTTTGACTTCCATTCTCATCCGAATCAACCACCAAAGTCCAATTCTCAATTTACCAATTCCCAATCACCTATTACAATCTCTCCCATGGACACTGAACAAAAATACAACCTCGCCATCGATTATCTGTATTCCTACGTCGATTATAGCCTCAAACATTCCTCGGAAATGGCCAAGGCCGAGTTCAACCTCGACCGCATGTTCGCACTGCTGAACCTGCTGGGAAACCCGCACCAGGCGTATCCCATCTTCCACGTGGCAGGGACGAAGGGGAAGGGGTCCACGTCCGCGCTGTGCGCGTCGGCGCTGACGGCCGCGGGCTACAAGACGGGGCTGTACACCTCGCCGCACCTGCTGGATTACGTCGAGCGCATTCGAGTCGACGGGCAGCCGATCTCGCACCAGATGCTGGTCGATTTAGTGGAAGAGATCAAGCCTGCCGTGGACAGAATCGAGAAGTTGACCACCTTCGAGATCACCACCGCGCTGGCCTTCCTGGCCTTTGCCAAATTGGGCTGCACGGCGGCGGTCTTCGAGGTCGGCCTGGGCGGACGGCTGGACGCCACCAACGTGGTCACGCCGCGTGTGTCGGTCATCACCTCGTTGTCGATGGATCACATGGCCGTGCTGGGCGATACCCTGGCCAAGATCGCGGGCGAGAAGGCGGGCATCATCAAGGATGGCGTGCCCGTGGTCTCCGCCCCGCAAAAGGACGAGGCGCTCGAAGTTATCTTGCGCGTAGTCAAATCAAAGAATGCTGAAATCACCCTGGTGGGCAAGGATGTGACCTTCGAGCCTGTCCAGCACTCACTGGAGGGTCAGACTTTCGCGCTGAGCCGAATGACGGGCGAAGCGAGGAATGTAGTCGAAGGGCAGGCGCTGTCATCGACTCGTCTTGAGCGGAGCGACCGTCAGGGAGCGCAGTCGAAGGACGGATTAATGATCACCCTGCCCCTGCTCGGCGACCATCAACTGGTCAACGCAGCCACGGCCTACGCGGCGCTCCAGGCCAGCGGGCTGGATATCCCCGATGAGGCTATCCAACGCGGCTTTGCTCAGGTACAATGGCCTGCCCGTTTCGAGGTAGTACGCCGCGAGCCGCCTGTCATCTTCGACTCGGCCCACAACGACGACTCGTTCGCCCGTCTGCGCGAGACGCTCGAAACCTATTTCCCTGATAAGATGGTCTATCTCATCTTCGGCGCATCGGAGGATAAAAACATCCCGGGCATGTTCCGCGAGATGAGGCCCAAAATTCGACGGTTGATCGTCACGCGTGCGCACCATCCGCGGGCGTTGGAGGTGGAGAAGATTCAGGGGTTGGCCGACCAGGCCGGGGTCCCGAGCGAAGCAGTGGAACCCGTCGAGGCGGCGCTGGCGCGGGCGTTGGAGCTATCCCAAAAAGATGGTAGCATTGTCTTATCCGCAGGCTCGATGTTTGTGACCGCCGAAGTCATGGCGGCGTGGAAAAATCAATAATCCCTCACCCCAACCCCTCTCCCATCGGGAGTGGGGCGCAGGGGTGAGGGGAGGACTTATATGAACCCAAACGACTGGAACGACGAAGAAGAAGATAATTTCAACCTGGCGCTTTCTCAGCGGACCGAGGAACTGTACCGCATCCCCAACCGCGAGGTGGGACCCGATGGCTTGATCGAGGCGGTGGTGCTGCCGTTGCGCGACCTGGTCATCTTTCCGCGCATGGTCACGCCCATCTTCGTGGGGCGTGAAGGCTCGCTGTTGGCCGTGCAGGACGCGCAGCGCAAAGAGCAGACCGTCATCGGCCTGACCCAGAAGGACCCCGAACTCGAACACCCGGGCATCGACGACTTCCTGCCCGTGGGTGTGGAGATGGCGGTGGGACGCCTGTTGCAGATGCCCGATGGCTCGTACTCGGCCCTCGTGCAGGGGCGCCGCCGTGTGGAGATCGTCGAGTTCGTGAAGACGCAGCCGTACATCAAGGTGCGCGCGCGCGTCATCATCGAGCCGACGGCCGCCGACCGCCAGACTCAGGCGCACATGCGCACCGCGCTCGACCTGTTCGATCGCTGCGTGCAGCTCGACCGCTCGATCCCCGAGGAGGCGCATCTCTTCGCGCTGAACATCTCGGAGCCAGGCTGGCTTTCGGATATGATCTCCACCTCGCTTTCGCTGACCTACGAGACCAAACAGACCTTGTTGCTGATGCTCGACCCGAAGACCCGCCTCCAACATCTGAATACCATCCTGGCCCAGGAAGTGGACGTGCTCGAACTCGAAGATGAGATTCACGCTCGCGTCCAGAACGAAGTGGACCGCAGTCAGCGTGAGTTCTATCTGCGCGAGCAGATGAAGCAGATTCAGAACGAACTGGGCGAAGGCGACATCTTCACGCGCGACGCGACCGAGTTGAAGACCAAGATCGAGGCCGCCAACCTGCCCGAGGAACCGAAGGCTGTGGCGTTCAAGGAACTGGAGCGGCTCAACCAGATGCCGCCCATGGCGCCCGAAGTCAGCATTATCCGCACCTACATCGACTGGATTCTCGACCTGCCGTGGACCGACTCCACAGCCGATAACCTGGACGTGAAGAACGCCGCCAAGATTTTGGAGCGCGATCATTACGGCCTCAAGAAAGCCAAGGAACGCATCCTTGAATATATCGCGGTGCGTTCGCTCAAACCCAAGAAGGAACGTCAGCCGATTCTGTGCTTCGTCGGCCCGCCCGGTGTGGGCAAGACCTCGCTGGGACGTTCCATCGCCGAGGCGCTCGGGCGCAAGTTCGTGCGCGTCTCGTTGGGCGGCGTGCGGGACGAGGCCGAAATCCGCGGGCATCGCCGCACTTATATCGGTGCGCTGCCTGGACGTATCTTGCAGACCATGAAGCGGGCGGGCAGCGCCAATCCGCTCTTCATGCTGGACGAGATCGACAAGCTCGGTTCGGACTTCCGCGGCGACCCATCCTCGGCCATGCTGGAAGTGCTCGATCCCGAACAGAACTATGCCTTCAGCGACCACTACCTCGAAATGCCCTTCGACCTCTCGAAGGTCATGTTCGTGACGACCGCCAACTCGCTGGGAACCATCCCGCCCGCGCTGCTCGACCGTATGGAGGTGATCGAGTTCCCTGGCTACATCGAGGAAGAAAAGTTGGAGATCGCCAACCGTTACCTGATTCCGCGTCAGTTGGAGGAAAACGGCATCGATGAGTTGGGCCTGAGCTTCGAGCCCGACGCCATCCGTCGCATCGTTCGCGAGTACACCTACGAGGCGGGCGTCCGCAACCTGGAGCGCGAGATCGGGCGGACCTGCCGCAAGGTGGCGCGACTCAAGGCGGAAGGGAAGAAGTTCCCGACTGTGATCGTCCCCGACCAGATTGAGAAATTCCTCGGCCCGCAGCAGGTCTTCCCGCCCGAAGCGGAAGCTCAGGACGAAGTAGGCGTCGCCACCAGCCTGGCCTGGACCGAGGACGGCGGCGTGATCATGCCCGTCGAGGTGGCCGTGCTGGAAGGCAAGGGCAGCTTGCAGATGACGGGTCAGATGGGCGAGGTGATGCAGGAGTCGGGCCAGGCCGCGTTGACCTACATAAAGTCACGCGCCGCCGCGCTCAACATCGACCTGGACGTCTTCGAGCGCATGGACATTCACGTCCACATGCCCGAGGGTGCCATCCCCAAGGACGGCCCCTCGGCGGGCATCACCATGGCCTCGGCCGTCATCTCCGCGCTGACGGGACGCCCCATCTTCAAGCATGTCGGCATGACGGGCGAAATCACCCTGCGCGGACGCGTGCTGCCCATCGGCGGCGTGCGCGAGAAGGTTATGGCCGCCCATCGCGCGGGCCTCAAGACCGTCATCCTGCCTGAGAAGAACATGAAGGATTTGGTGGACCTGCCCAAGCAGGCCAAAGCCGAGCTGAAGATTATCCCCGTCAAGCACATGGACGACGTGCTGGGCATCGCCCTGGCGGCGCAGCCCGTCCTCGAACCGCCCCGTCCGCGCAGGCAGGTGCGGGAAGATACGGAAGAGTAAATGAAACAGCGCCCTGACTTGGGCGCTGTTCTTTTTAAGAAAACCACGCCTCTGGTTTAGGGTCGTAAAGCCTTCAAACTTTTATCAAACCATTTGTGTATAATATTCCCCAATACCATGATCAACTTAAAGAACAAAGTCGTACTCATCACGGGGGCCTCGTCGGGGTTTGGCGAGGATGCGGCACGCATGTTCGCGGCGGAGGGCTGCAGGGTGGTGCTGGCCGCCCGTCGGGTGGACCGTTTGCAGGCGCTGGCTGACTCCATTCAGCAACAGGGCGGGGAGGCGATTGCCGTCCCCGTGGACGTCACCAATCGCGCCGACATCCAGACCCTGGTCGACTCCACGCTGGCGCTCTACGGTCAGATCGACATCCTCTTCAACAACGCGGGCTTCGGTCGTCTCGATTGGTTCGAGAACCTCGACCCCGAGCGCGACATCGAGACCCAAATCCAGGTCAACCTGACGGGCCTGATCCAGGTCACGCGTGCCGTCCTGCCGCACATGCTCGCGCGCGGCGAAGGCCACATCATCAACATGTCCTCGGTGGCGGGACGCATCGCCGCGCCGCTCTACACGATCTATTCTGCCACCAAGTACGGCGTGCGTGCCTTCAACGATGCCCTGCGCCGCGAGGTCGCGCCGTTCGGTGTCCGCGTTTCGGGTATCTACCCTGGCCCCGCCGAGACCGAGTTCGGCCTGCACACGGGCGCCAATTCTGCCAAGCGCAGCCTTAACCGCCTGTCCAGTTTTCGCATGAGTTCCGCCTACGTGGCCGAGCGGGTGGTGGACCTGGCCCGCCGTCCGCGCCGCAGTCTGGTCATCCCGTGGTGGTACAACCTCGTGATCGGGGTCGATGCCCTTTTCCCCGCGCTGGTGGACCTGATCATCCAAATTGGATTTACCCGCCGCTTCCATAAAAAACAGGAGACGAATCAATGACCGCTTCCCGCCTCGAACGCCTCACCGCTTCGCTTCGGACCTCTGGCTTGGACGCCGTGGTCATCAACCCGGGTCCCACCCTGAAATATCTCACGGGACTCAACTTCCACCTGATGGAACGCCCCGTGGTGCTGATGGTCGCCCCCGGTCAGGACCCCGTGATCGTCCTGCCCGAACTGGAATTGCCCAAGGTGGGCCTGTTCCCGTACAAGGTGCAGACCTTCGCCTACGGCGAGATTCCCACCGAATGGGATGGCGTCTTCCGCCAGGCTATTCAGTCGCTTGGACTGGACGGCAAACGCATCGGCGTCGAGCCGCGCAACCTTCGCCTGTTGGAGTTTCGCCATGTCCAGGCGGGCGCCCCCGAAGCGGATTTCCCCGACGCGTCGGATGCGCTGGCCGCGTTACGGATCCGCAAGGACGCTACCGAGGTCGAGTCGATGCGCCGCGCGGTGAAGATCGCCCAGGACGGACTCGAAGCCACCCTTCCGCTCATCAAGGTCGGCATGAGCGAGCGTGAGGTGGCCGCGGAATTGGTCATGCAATTGCTGCGCCACGGCTCGGATTCGGAACTGCCCTTTGCGCCCATCGTTTCGGGCGGACCCAACGCCGCCAACCCGCACGCCTCTCCGTCCGACCGCAAGCTGCAAGTCGGCGATTTGCTGGTTGTCGATTGGGGCGCGGCTTACAACGGTTACATCTCCGATCTGACGCGCACCTTCGCCGTGGTCGAGGTGGACGACGAATGCCAGAAGATTCACAAGATTGTGCAGCAAGCCAACGCCGCGGGGCGTGCCGCAGGCAAGCCTGGTGCTCCCTGCGCCGCCGTCGACAAAGCCGCACGTGACGTGATCGAAGCCGCAGGCTACGGCAAGTACTTCACGCATCGCACGGGCCACGGCATCGGCATGGAAGGTCACGAAGACCCATACATGCGCGGCGACAACATGCAGTTGCTCGAAACGGGCATGGCTTACACCGTCGAGCCTGGCATCTACCTGACGGAGCGCAATGGCGTGCGCATCGAAGACAACATGGTTATCACCGAAACGGGCGCCGAATCCTTGAGCGACATGCCGCGCGAGATCCGCGTGGTGGGATAGTCGTCACAGATTTTTTACCGCGAAGCAGCAAAACCACGAGGGTTTTCCTTGCGCCCTTTGCTGCTTCGCGGTTTATTTTTATTTAGGTTCATGCGGACCTTTCCAGCCAGTTTTTATTTGCTGACTGTGGTTGGTCCGCGTGCGGAATTGGAAAATCAGTGGTATTGCCCGCCTTCATGGGGCAGGGCGTTGGTGTAGTGGATGGGCAGCCGCGACGGTTGTCCACCCTGGAAATTTCGCTGTAAATCTGTTTGTAACCCCCTGTTTGACGACAATTTTAGAAAGGGGCTTGACTCTGAGAAATGAATTTGCTAAAATGTTATCGTTCCTGTTATCGATAACGGGAACGATAACAGGACATTTATGCGTCAAAAGCCTTCTCGAGCCACAATCAAAGAGGTTGCCTCTGCGGCGGGCGTCTCCACGCAGACGGTCTCGCGGGTTATTAACGGGAGGCCAGACGTTTCCCCAGAGACCCGAAAGCGGGTCCAGGAAGTCGTCGAGCGGCTCGGTTATCAGCCCAGTGCTTTGGCGCGTAGTCTGATCCGACAGCGAAGCCATACGCTTGGTGTGGTTACGGCGGGCTTGAAATATATTGGTCCTTCCCGAATATTGAGTGGCATTACGATAGCAGCAGAAGAGGCGGGATATGCTTTACTCTTGAAAGAATTACCCAGATTTGAAGACAATCACATAGAACCCATATTTCAGGCATTGATTTCCCGTCATGTGGATGGGATCATCTGGGCCGTGCCAGAGATCGGGGAGAACCGAAATTGGGTCCACCAACTCCCTGTGGACCTGGATATTCCCATCGTTTATCTGGCGATGAACCCTCAGGAGAGCATCTCGGTGGTTTCCGTCGACAACTATCAGGGCGGGCGGATGGCGGTCTCGCATCTGCTCGAGCAGGGATATCGCAACATCGGCCATATCTCGGGTCCCCTGGATTGGTGGGAGGCTCGACAGCGAATGGCGGCCTGGAAAGACACATTAAGAGAAGCTGGATTCGAAACTGAAGATCGTCACTGGGTGGAAGGAAATTGGTCCTCTTCGAGCGGGGCCTCGGTGATCGAGAGACTTCTGGGTCAATACCCTGAAATGGATGCGATCTTTGTCGCCAATGACCAGATGGCGCTCGGCGTCATGCAGGTTGTACTCCAAAAAGGATTGAGAATCCCTGAAGACATTGGCATCGTCGGTTTCGATAATATCGTTGAGTCTGCTTATTTCCTCCCCTCCCTTACCACAATTCAACAAGACCAATATAAAGTTTCCAAGGTTGCCGTCGAGGAAATCATCAAGATCATTGAAGCAGGCTGGGCTGGACTAGATCCCATTGCTCCCAGGTCCGTCATGTTGGAAACAGCATTGATCGTTCGAAACAGCTCATTACGTCCTACAACTCAAGAGTGAAGGAGGTGGTTTTTATTGTGTAAGGCAATAAATAAAATAAAGGAAGTGTCTGCTTAGCGATTGGCGTCTCCAGGCAGGCACTTCCAGGTTGGCGGGTGCCCGTGGTATGTCATGGAAACACCTCGCATAACCATTATATCGCACCTGTTTTCTGAAAGAAACAACACTAATCCATAACAAGGAGAGAAGGATGAAAAAGAATTTGCTCGTTCTGCTCAGCGTTTTGATGGTTGCCTCCATGTTGCTGACCGCTTGCGGCGGCGGTGCCAAACCCGCCTCTGAGGGAGCCAGCTGCGCGCCCAACTGCACCTATAAAGACATGGTGCTGTGCTATCCCCAGCTCGGCGCCGAAAGCGACTGGCGCACTGCAAATACGGCTTCCATCAAGGAAACCGCTGAGAAGCTTGGCATCAAGCAACTGATCTTCTCCGATGCTCAGCAGAAACAGGAAAACCAGATCTCCGCTGTGCGCGCCTGCATCCAGCAGGGTGCCAGCGTGATCGCTCTGCCGCCTGTGGTGGAAGACGGTTGGGACGCGGTCCTGACCGAGGCCAAGAATTCCGGCATCCCCGTTATCATCGTCGACCGCAGCGTCAGTGCTGATGCCTCCCTGTATGCGGCCCACATCGGCTCCAACATGAAGCTGGAAGGCGAACGCGCGGCTGCCGAGTTCAACAAACTCCTGCCCAATGGCGGCGCCATCCTCGAACTGTCTGGCACCACTGGTTCCGGCGCGGCGGTGGGACGCGCGGACGGCCTGCGCGCCAAGCTGAATGCCAACATCAAGATCATCGACTCGCAGACCGGCAACTTCACCCGTGCCGAGGCATTGCCCGTCATGCAGGCTTTCCTGCAGAAATACAAACCCGGTGTGGACTTCCAGGGAATCTTCATCCACAATGACGACATGGGCATCGGCGCCATTGAGGCCTTGAAGGCCGCGGGCGTCAACCCCGGTGACCTGGTCATCGTGTCTGTGGACGGAACGCGCGGCGGCTTCCAGGCCATGGTCGATGGCTGGTTCCAGGCCGACGTCGAGTGCAATCCCCTGCTTGGACCGCAGGTCTTCGAGATGGCTCTCAAACTCATGAACGGCCAGACGATCGATCACGAAGTCCTGACCGACGAGACGGTCTACTACCCGGACAACGCGGCTGAACTGCTGCCGACCCGCAAGTATTAATCTGATCGCATCGGACTCGGTAGAAAACTAAGCTGATAGAGATGGAGAAGCGGCACAAGACTGTCGCTTCTCCATCTCCCGACAATGATCTTTCATCGCTGAAGTACATTTGGAAGAACGACGAATAGGTTGTAACCATGACAGAGGCTCAAGACATTATCAGGATGCAGGGAATAGCCAAGTCTTTCCCGGGTGTGGTTGCCCTCGAAGATGTGGATTTCTCGTTACGAAAGGGAGAGATCCACGCCTTGATGGGCGAGAACGGGGCCGGGAAATCCACGTTGATCAAGGTCTTGACGGGTGTCGAGCAGCCTGACAGAGGCACGATTGAGTTGGATGGGAAACCGGTTCTGGTGCGCTCCCCTCAACATTCCCAGGAGCTTGGCATCAGCACGGTTTACCAGGAAGTCAACCTTTGTACTAACATCTCCGTCGCCGAGAACATCATGCTGGGACACGAACCTCAGCGCTTTGGCAGTATCGACTGGCGGAAGATGAATGAACTGGCCAGCAAAGCAATCAACCGCTTGAGCATCGATGTGGACGTCACGCAGCCGTTGGGAAATTATTCGGTTGCGATCCAGCAAATGGTGGCAATTACTCGCGCGCTGGAGGTCCTGTCGGCCAAGGTGTTGATCCTGGATGAACCCACCTCCAGTCTGGATATTCATGAAACGGACCTTCTTTTTGCGGTGATGCGCAATCTAAAGAAGGAGGGGATTGGCATTATTTTCATCACCCATTTTTTGGATCAGGTCTATCAGATCGCGGATCGGATCACTGTCCTTCGCAATGGAAGGTTGGTGGGGACGTTCGAGGCTGCCTCTCTTCCGCGGGTCGAGTTGGTTGCCAAGATGTTGGGGCGCAGCTTGACTGAACTGAATGCGCTGTCCAAGACCAGGTCTCAAGAGGAAGAAAAAAAAGGGAAGGAAACCCTGATGGAGGCAAAAGGCCTGGGGCTGACGGGGTCGCTGGACCCCGTCGATTTGGAGTTGAACTCCAATGAAATCCTCGGGCTGGCGGGGCTATTGGGTTCGGGGCGCACGGAAGTGGCCAACCTGATTTTTGGCGTCGATGCCCCGGATAAAGGTTCCCTGACGGTGTGCGGAGAGAAAGCGGAGCGTTTTTCCCCGCTTGAGTCGTTGAAACGCGGAATCGCCCTGTGCCCCGAGGATCGAAAGGCGGAAGGAATCGTGGGAGACCTGACGATCCGCGAGAACATTATTCTGGCCTTGCAGGC
>CALFXA010000124.1 GCA_937928015.1 uncultured Anaerolineales bacterium
AAAGCGAGCGGGTCGTCCGTGCGCGCAGGACCATCCTGGAAATGCTGGCCTCCACCCTGGACCTGTCCGATGCGCCCGAGATCCTGACCCTGATGGACGAGTACGGCGCGAGAGCCGACCGTTTCCCCGAAGCGGAGCGGCGCGAGTCGGCGCTCAAGGACGACAACCCGATGTACGTCCGCGACTACTCGAAATGCCTGCTATGCTGGCGCTGCGTGCAGGTCTGTGCGGATGATGCCCAATATACCTTTGCCATCAACTTCAACGGACGCGGCTACGAGACGCAGATCGGCACCTTCTTTGACCGCGCCATCCCCGAGACGACTTGCGTGCTGTGCGGTCAATGTGTGGGCGTGTGCCCCACGGGCGCGCTCAAGCCCAAGCGCGAGTATCTGCTGGAGCAGGGGATGAGTCCGCAGCAGATCAGCGTGATGAATACGGGTAGAAAGCGAAGGAAGCAAAAATGATCCGACCCGACCGCGTCATCACCACCACCTGTCCCTACTGCGGCGTGGGCTGCACCTTGCAACTGCACGTCAAGGATGATTTCATCTTCAAGGTCACCTCGCCGTTCGATTCGCCCGTCAACCACGGCAGCCTGTGCGTGAAGGGACGCTTCGGCTACGACTACGTCTATCATCCCAAGCGGGTCACTACGCCGCTGGTGCGCAGATATTTATTGGATGGAAAGAAACTTAACGGGCCTCGGGATTCGGAATTCGTGAATCTGGGAAACCAGCCGCCGATGCCTGATTCCCAACTTCCGTCTCACGACTTCGACTGGGTCGCCACCGATTGGGACACGGCTCTGAACCTCGTCGCCGACAACCTGATCCGCATCTACCAGCGCGACGGCTCGGATGCGATGGCGGTCTACTGCTGCGCCAAGGCCACCAACGAGGATAACTACCTGCTCCAGAAGATGTATCGTGCCCTGTTCCGCACCAACAACGTGGACCATTGCACCCGTTTGTGCCACGCAGGCTCGGTGGTAGCGCTGCAACAGGCGGTCGGTTCTTCGGCCATGAGCAACACCGCCTCCCAGGTTTTTTTGAACGACGTCTTCATCGTGACGGGGTCGAATACCAGCGAGAATCATCCCATCATCGCCTTGCAGATGAAGGAGGCAATCGAGAAGCACGGCGCCAAGATGATCGTGGTGGACCCGCGCCGCATCGACCTGGTGGACTTTGCCGAGTTGTGGCTTCCGCTCAAGCCTGGCACCAACGTGCCCGTCTTCTCGGCCATGGCGCATGTCATCGTCAAGGAGAATCTGGTCAACTGGGACTTCGTCAACGCGCGCACCGAAGGCCTCGATGAGTTCCTCGAATCACTGGAAAAGTTCACGCCCGAGTTCGCGGAACAGGTCAGCGGCGTGCCCGCCGAAGATATCCGACGGGCAGCGCGCATGTACGCCACGGCTAAAAACGCTGCCATCTACTGGGGTATGGGCATCTCGCAGCTCTCGCACGGCACCGCCTCCGCGCTGGCACTGATCCATCTGGCCTTTCTCACGGGCCACGTGGGACGCGACGGCACGGGCCTGAATCCCCTGCGCGGACAGAACAATGTGCAGGGCGCCAGCGACATGGGCGCCATGCCGTTTCATTATCCTGGTTACATGTGCGTCGATGATCCCGAGAATCGCGCCAAATGGGAGCGGGCCTGGAACATCGAGGAGGGCGGCCTGAGCCTCAAACTCGGCCTGACCACCACCGAGATCCTCAGCCACGCCCATGAGGGTGGTATCCGCGCGTTGTACATCATGGGAGAGAATCCGATGATGTCCGAGCCGAACCTAAACGTGACGCGCCATCACATGCAGCAGTTGGAATTCCTCGTGGCGCAGGATATTTTCATCAACGAGTCTGGCGCGTTCGCGGATGTCTTCCTGCCAGCCACGCCCTTCGCCGAAAAGGATGGGACGTTTAGCAACACCGACCGCCGCGTGCAACGCGTGCGCGCCGCGCATCCCCCGCGCGGAGAGTCCCGCCCCGACTGGCAGATTCTGTGCGACCTGGCGCTGCGGATCGAGTCTAGGCTGGGGCGTGCTACCGCCAAATGGGACTACACCCATCCCGAGCAGATTCTGCGTGAGATGGCCTCGGTCAACCCCGACTACGCGGGCATCACCTACGAACGCATCGACCAGATCGGGTTGATCTACCCCGTCCCCACGCTGGACCATCCTGGCACGCCGACCCTCTTCACCGAATCCTTCCCGCGCGGGCGCGGCAAATTTGTCCCGCTGGATTATGTCCCCGTCAAAGAGGAGCCTGACGACGAGTATCCGTTCATTCTGACCACGGGCCGTCTGCTCGAACACTGGCATGGCGGCACGATGACGCGCCACTCGGTCCTCAACGAAGCCTACCCCGAGGCCCGCGTGGAGATTCATCCTGCCGACGCGGAGATTCACGGCATTCGAAACGGCGACCCGGTCAAGGTCCAGAGCAGGCGCGGCGAGGTGGTGCTGCGGGCCACGGTCACCGAGAAGACCACCGTTGGCGTGGTCTTCATCCCCTGGCACTTTCAGGAGGCCGCGGCCAATCTGCTCACCAACGATGCGCTTGACCCGCAGGCCAAGATCCCCGAGTTCAAGGCCTGCGCCGTGCAGGTCTTTCCCGCCCGGCTGGAAGATTTGCCCAACCCCGACGTGCAGGTCTCGCGGGGCCGTTATTAAGAGGTGACAGCCTGAATTTATTGGACATTTCACAGATGGATAAAACCAATCTGCGAATGGACTAAACCCATCCAGGGATGGACTTAATCCTGCTAAAGATTAGACCGCTTGCATACGCGACGGGTTCAACGGGTTGATTCGCGTTAAAATCATCGCATGCCCAAACCGTATCAGATCCCGCTCAACGAAATCCGCCGCGAGCATGTGGTGGTCAACTCGCGCTTCATTGCCACGCTGGCGCCCGCTCTCAATATCGACGAGGCGCGGGCCTTCATTGCCCGCATCAAAAAAGAATTCGCAGACGCTTCGCACAACGTGCCTGCCTACATCATCGGCGGCGGAAACACGGTGACGGAGTATTTCTCCGACGACGGCGAGCCTGCGGGCACCTCGGGCCGTCCCGCGCTGACGGTGCTGCGTGGCAGCGGTCTCGGCGACGCGGCTCTGGTGGTGACGCGCTACTTTGGCGGGATCCTGCTCGGGACGGGGGGATTGGTCAAGGCTTATACCGAGTCAGCGCAGATGGTGGTCAACGCCGTCGGGCGTGGACGGTTGGTCCCGACTCACATGGCGCTGCTGGCGATTCCGTACAACCTGCTGGAGCGTGTCCGCCTGCTGGCCGCCCGTCAGCGCGGACAAGTCCTGGGCGAAGATTTCGCCGCCGACATCACCCTAACGTTGCAATTTCCTGTCGATACATTCGGTGCCTTTCAAACCGACCTGCGCGAGCTTTCAGCAGGCAAATTGCAGGCCGAGGTCATCGAGACAAAGGAGATGATCGTTCCGCTATGATCTGAAACCTTTTCGAGCCTGCCTCATCTAAACAAAAACGATCTTGGAGGATGAAATGGCTGAACTTGGATTGGAATGCAAACTGAACCTGCCTTACGAGCAGGCGCTCGAAAAGGTGACCGAGGCGCTTAAGGCGGAGGGCTTTGGCGTGTTGACCAGTATCGATGTCAGGGATACGATGAAGAAGAAACTCGATGTGGATTTTCGCAAGTATTCGATTTTGGGCGCGTGTAACCCGCCCCTGGCTCACAAGGCCTTGAGCGCCCGCCCCGACGTGGGCCTGCTCCTGCCGTGTAATGTCATCGTGTACGAAGAAGGGGATGGGACAATGGTCAACATCATAGACCCGCTGTCGATGGGCCAGTTCATTCAAGATCCTACACTCGATGAAGTGGCGGAACAGGCCCGTCAGCGCTTGCAGCGCGTGGTCGAGGCACTCCGTCAATAATCAACCAATGCCCGCCGAGGCGGGTATTGGTCATTAATGTGTTCAGCGAATGTATTTCGATAACCAGGACTCGAGGGAACCCAATGACGGTGGGGCGCCAGTGTGGTCGTGGGTGAAGATTCCTTTGGTGAAGGTGTGAACGTAAGGGCAGCTTTCTGGGGAGTCGCC
This sequence comes from uncultured Anaerolineales bacterium, assembly GCA_937928015.1. GTDB lineage: Bacteria > Chloroflexota > Anaerolineae > Anaerolineales > Villigracilaceae > JACPVF01. The sequence continues at coordinate 4,092 of CALFXA010000124.1, forward strand.
TGCAAGTGTGGTGCTGCGATACACATCACCCGTCAATAGATTCCGCACCTCGACCAGCCAGTTGGTGGCAATGCGCTTGATGTAGTACCCACCGTTGTACGGGCAGCTCTGGACCGTCTTTTGTTGTGGGGTGATGCAGGCAACATAGTACGAGGTGGATGGGGTGCTGGCCCAGACTGAACTCGATGGTGACAGACTGACCCCGTACAAGAGGGCGCGCTTCGTCCCGGAGTCGAGTCCCAGGATGGGCACGGAGGGCTTGGCGGCGGACCTGTTCTGGCAGACCGACTGTGCCGCAGAGTCCATCAATACCTTGGCCTGTGTGCCGCTGGATTTGGAGTACAGGTTCAGGGTGCTGTCGTTGGCAGTCCTGATCTGGTCTCGCACCGCATTGGTGGAGGCCGCTTTCTCGGCCAGGGTCAGTTTGTCAAGGGCGCCTTCGAAATCGCTGTCGCCGCTGAGGGCGGTGGCCCACTGGATGTAGGCCTGCGCCAGTTCATTGGAAAATTTGGAGGCGTTGACCGGGCCGAGGAATTTGATGACCAGGTTCAGGTGGTCGACGGCCTCGTCGTACCGTTTCGATCCCAGCAATTGTTTGGCCCAATTGAGGTGCAAGTCCACGTAGGCCTGTTTCGCCTGTTCCGTGGGGCTGCCCGCCGCGCTGGGATTCGGGTCCGTGCTGATCGCCAGGTTATATTTAGCTTCCGCCAAGGCGTAGTTGTTGCCGGCTTCCAGGGATTTGGCCCAGGCGATGTACAACTCCGCCAGCGCTTGGCTGACCTTTTGGCTGGCTGGCGTGTTGGCATAAGAGGATTTGATCTTCAACAGGTTCTTCTCCGCCCCGGCGAAGTCTTTCTTTGACTGTTGCTCTTTCGACCATTGCAAAAGCGAATCTGCCGCGGATTGTCGCGCTCCCTCCCTTTGGACTCCTTTCGGGTAAGCCTTCAAGTAGGACTCGAATCCCGACACCGCCTGCGACCATTGTTTTTGCTTGTAACTGTCGCTGGCCTGGACGTACAGCCTGCACTCCTTTACCTGGGCTGGGATATTCTTTACAAAGGGGGCAATCTGCTGCGGGAAGAAACGGGTAATCTGGTCGGCTATGGGAAGGAGAGTGGCACAATCCCCTTGCGCATAGAGGCTATCTACGGAGCGGGTCATCACATACCCGCCGACGTAATATGCGCCGACACACAAGAAGAGACAGGCGAAAATTGCCACGGGCGCCAGTACACAACCCCAAACCTTGTTACCCTTCGGTTTCGTCGTTGTCGTCATGTCGTCCCTCCCAGGATTCTCGAAAAAAGAAATATTGTGTTTATCGTAGCACGAAATAAGGCCCAGGACCTTAGAAATCCACCCATAAAAAAACGGGACGGCGATAAGCCGTCCCGTCGATCTCAGATTATTCGTACGCCAGGGTGTCGCGCACGGTCAGTCGCGAGGCCCTTCGGGCGGGCCAGGCGCTGGCAATGGCGGCCAGGACCAGGGTGAAGATAAGCCAGGCAAGGATTCCGCTCAGGCCGTATACGGGAGGCATGGGCGCGGTCAGCAGGGCCATGCCCACGCCGTAGCACAGGATGTTCGTGATCGGCAGGGACAACACGATGCTGATGGCCCAACTGATCAGGCCGACCACCATACCTTCCACGATGACGATGCTTTGGATGTCACCGTTCGAGGCGCCGATGGCGCGCATCACGCCAATTTCGCGGGTGCGCTCGAGCACGTTGATGCTCATGGTGCCCATCAGGCCGAGTCCGCCCACGACCGCGATCATGGTGGCCATGGCCAGCATGAAGTAGACCAGGATGTCGGTCTGCGCCTTCTGGTCGCGGATGAAGTCCGCGCCGAGTTGGGTCGCCCCAAACTGGATGCCGTTGGCCTCGTACAACTTCTGGATCTGGTCACGGACGTTCTTCTGCGTGACGGCGTCGTGACCGGTGGTCAGCACCCGTAGCGAGTAGACCTGGCCCGGGCGGCCGACCAGCTTGCTCAGATACTCGTAATTGACGTAGAGCAGCGGCGGGGAGACATTGCCCGTGATGGTGTAGGTGCCCACGATCTGCCACTGGGTCTTCTTGCCGTCGATCTCGATGGTCAGCCAGTCGCCAAGCTTCAGGTCGGGGAAGATGTTGAGCAGGTGATTGCCGATGACGATTGCATTCTCGTCGCCTGTTTTCAGCCAGCGGCCCGAGGTGATGACGGGGTCGATCAGGGTCGAGGTCGAGGGCGGAGCCATGAACAGGATCTGCGTGCCCGCCGTCTCTTCGTCGCGGATCAGCGTGCCCGGGTATTCGGTCCAGCCTTCCACACTCTGGACCCCGGGGACCTTCTCCGCAATGGAGGCCACTTCCTCGTAGCGGTAGTAGCGTCCGAACGAAATGTTGACGTCGGCCAGGAAGTAACCCTGGATGTCCTTGATGGTCTGGTCGAAGGAGGCCCACAGGTTGTACACGCCGATGAAGACTGCGCCTGCCAGCACCAGTGTAACGAGGGTCAGGCTGAGGCGTAGTTTGCGGCGGAAGGCGTTTCGGAGCGAGAGGCGCATCGGGCGGGAAATCCACAGCGCGGTGCGGCTGACGGCCTTGTCCTTGGGCTTGGCGTTCCCGCCGATGCCGTAGTCGCTGACGGCTTCGCGCACGGTCACGCGCACGCTGTTATAGATCGGCCAGAGCGCTGCCAGGAGCGGCACCAGCATCGACACGATGGCCTGCTGGATGATGGCCGACGGGTAGCCCGGGTAGGGCATGGGCGCGAAGTTCAAGTAGGTAGCCATACCGCCGCCGAAGGCTTCCGCCGCCGAGTTGGCCAGCGGGATGGCGATCAGGAAAGCAGCCAGGCCGAAGCCCAGAATCAGCACCACGTACATGCCGAGGATTTGACCCGTCCCGCCGCCTACGGCTTTCATGATGCCGATCTGGCGGGTCTGCTGGGTCATGAGGGCGGTGACGGTGTTGATGATCAGGAAGCCGCTCAGGAAAACGATCATGTAGCCCAGCACGTTGAGCACGAAGAAGATGCCCTGCGTGATGTTCCAGGCGAAGTGGTGACCGGGTTGATACACCGACACGTAATACACTTCCGCGCCCGCGCGTTTGAGACGGTCTGCCACAGCCTGCGCCACCTCGGTGACGTGTTTGGCGTTGGTCTGATTTTCTGCCACGCTGACAGACAGCCCGCTGTAGTCGGATGAACCGCCCAGCCATTCCATGGTCTTGGGCGTGACGAAGGCGTACATGGTCTGCGTGAAGCTGAACGGGAAGCCCGTTACAGCGTGTATGTAGCCCGCCAGCTTCAACTGGCGTTGTTTGCCGTCGCTCAGTTCGACGGTGATGATGTCACCGACCTTGTACCCGGCCGGGATGGCCGAAGCGTCCACGAGGATTTCACGTTCGCCCAACGGCGGCAGGGAGGTCTCGCCGCTGACGGGCTTGACGCGGTTCAACGTCAACTGGCTGGGATCGTCCGTGGCGACGAACTGAATCTGGATGGGCAGTTCGTCGCTGCGCACCAGCTTGGCGCTGGACATCGACAGGCCTTCCACGGCATCCACGCCCGGGACCTCGCGCGCCAGTTTGACCATGTCATCGTTCAGCGGATAGGCGTACACCTCCGCTTCCGACGGGCTGGCCGACTGGTAGTCGCTGTCCATGCTTTCGAGCATGTAAGCACTCAGGTTATTGTTGAACCCAATCGCAAAGGTACCGACCATGATGGTCAGGACCGTGAGGATGGTGCGCGACTTGTTGCCCCAAAAGTCGGCCCACACCTTCTTCCAGCGGCTGCTCATGATGTTCCTCGCTTTTGGGCGTTGGCCAGTTCATTCTTTGCGGCAATCTGTTGAAGCGCTTCGCGCGTGACCTCGGATTGGTTCAGCAATTCTGTGAGTTGATCGTAGCCGAGGGCCAACACCTCGACGGTGCTGTGCTCCGAGGCGCGGATCGAGGCCCGACGGCGGTGGTCATGGAAATAAGCCATCTCGCCGAAGAACTTGCCCGGACCGAGCTGCAAGGCAATGACGTCCGACTGGCCCGGGCGCGGCAGGACCACATCCACGGTGCCCTTGGAGACGATGTAGAACGTGTCGGCGCTGGAGCCTTCGGTGAAGATCATGGCGCCCGCCTCGAAGGTTTGTTCCTTCGCGTTGCGCGTGGCCCACAACATCTGGTCCTGGGTCAGGGTGGGCATGGCCTTGGCTACATACTCGTTGACGATCTCGCCGTCGGCGATGAGCGCGGTGCGGTGGGTGCGCTTGGCCAGCGCGCTGTCGTGTGTGACGATGATGATGGTCTTGCCCTTGGCGACCAGATCGTTGAACAGGGCAAAGACCGACTCGGCGGTCTTCGAGTCGAGGTTGCCTGTCGGCTCGTCCGCGATGATGACGGGCGGATCGTTGGCCAGCGCGCGCGCAATGGCGATGCGCTGCTGCTGTCCGCCGGAGAGGGCGGTGGGCAGCTTGTAGGCATGATCGGCCAGTTCCACCATGTCGAGCAGTTCCAGGGCGCGTTTCTCGCGCTGACGCATGGGATAGGTGCGGCAGAAGTCCATCGGCAGCATGATGTTCTCGATGACCGAAATGGTCGGCAGCAATTGGAAGAACTGGAACACGATGCCCAGGTTCTTGCCGCGCCAGCGTGCCATCTTGTTCTCGCCCATGGTATGGACGCCCGTGCCGTTGACGAAGACCTCGCCCGAGGTCGGGCGGTCGATGCCCGTGATCATGTTGAGCAGGGTCGATTTGCCGCTGCCCGACTTGCCGATGATGCTGACGAACTCGCCAGCATCGATCTCCAGGTCGATGCTGTTCAGGGCATGGTAATCGCCGATAGCGGTCTTGTAATATTTATGCACGTCGCGCAGGTGGATCATGGCATGTTCGCTGTTATCGTTCTTGGGTTTGCTAAAAAGGGACATAAGGACCTCGTTCACTTTCGCGCTGAGCGTAGTCGAAGCGCGGATGACAATGCGCCTCGACTACGGCCTCATTTCAATAGGCATCCGCTCAGCGCGTAGATTTACTTCTCGAACTTGACGGTGGCGGTCATGCCCCAGCGCATGGCGGGATTCTTCTCCGTGAGCAGCACGGTGACTTCATACACCACGTCGCCCTGGTTCTGACCATAGTTCTGGCTGATGGACAGGATATTACCCTTCAGTTCCTGCCCGGTCAGAGCGTCCAGCGTGATGGTGGCGGGCTGGCCTTCCTTGAGCGAGACCACGTCGATTTCGGTCAGGTCGGTGGTCTTGACCACCCAACCCGTCAGGTCGGCGATGGTGACCACGGGCTGTCCCGCCGAGGCGAACTCGCCCACCTTCAACTTCAGGCTGGTGATCACGCCCGGGAACGGGGCGCGGACCTCGGCGTTGGCCAGGGCGGCGCGCACGCCCGCGGTGTCTTCGGTGAAGCTCGGGTTGTTGAGGATGTCGTAATCCTTCTGGGCCTGGGTAAGCTGCGACTGGGCGTTGTCCACGGAAGTCTGAAGCTCCATCCACTGGATGGCCTTGCGATACTTCGACCAGGCATCGTCAAGCTTGCGGCGCTGTTCGCGGCCGTTGTTAGGGGCCAGATACTTGTACGGCTCGTAGGCGGCGCGGGCCTCGTTGAGTTTCGTCAGCGTGGATTCCACGGCCTGTGACGGGGTCATATCCTTGAAGTCGTTCGGGACGTCGAAGTTGTCCAGCTTGTACTGCGCATCGCGGACCGACTGGTAGGCCGCCGTTAAATGGGTGGACGCATCCGCCTTGGCCGATTCGAGGGTCTTGGCCTCGGGGCTTTCCAGCCGCGCGATGACCTGTCCCGCCTCGACCGTCTCACCCTCGGCGACCAGCACTTCGCTGACCAGGCCGCTGGCGTTCAGCGCCAATTCGGTGTAGCGGACGGGTTCCAGCCGCCCCTCGCTGATGATGGTCGGGTCGGCCAGCACGGTGGGGATGGGGGTCTCGGTGGGGGCGGCAGTGGGAGCAAGCTGGCCGCAGGCGGTCAGCGCGACGCTCAAGATGACAAATGCGATCAGGAACTTGGTGGTTTTCATGGGAAAGGCTTCCTTTTTTGATTTCATTAATGATAGGCCAAATGACGATGAAAACAAATACCCATCATACGGCCGAGCGGACAGGGTAACGCATCATGAAAATTTACGCTTTTGTTTGGATTTGGTTGCAGAAAAAAGCCGACCTGCAAGGGTCGGCTTGACTGGGCCGTGAGCAGATTAGTGCCCTTCCCGATTCCCGAAGGACCAGCTCAGGTCGGTGTACATTGTCTCGCTGGCGTAGGCGCGGTCGGTGACGGGGTTGAGGCGCGCCGCCATCTGCGGGGTAATCAGCGGAATGGGCTTCCAACTGTAGAATTTCTTGTACAATTTCACGCTGCTTTCCTCGTTCCAGGCCCAATCGGCGGGCTGGAATTTCGAGACGTCGAACGGGCGCGTGTATCCGCGCAGGGTCTTGGTCTGGTGGATGGAGCAGTAATGCTCGAAGTAGGTCATCACCAGTTCACGGAAATTCCTGTGGACCGCCTCGCGGAAGCCGAGGTTGACGTAGTTCGACTTGGCGATGGCGCCCCAGCGACCGTCGAGTTGGTACAGTGCGAGGACGTGGTCGTCGTCCTCACCGGGATCAGCCCGAATGTCGAGGATCAGCGGACGGAAGCCGATCCGCCACAGGGCCAGGGCGGCAAACAGTCCGCCATCCAGACAGTGACTCTGGAAATCGCGCATCACGTTGAGCGGAGAGCGGTCCCGCTCCTCGGCGCGATAGGGCATCGAGTCGAGGTATTGCTGGATGAGGAAGGGAGAGGTTAGCGCGTGGAAAGTGGAAAGCAGGTCAGGAGAAAGATGAGATTCGAATTCGGTCAGAATGGACATGGGGCCTCGCGCCAATTAAATCATGTTTTGTAGGAATGGGCGGTGCTATACTAGCGCCAGTTTTCATACAGCTTTATTGTCCGATGTGCGTATAAAAAATGAAATCATCCTGAGTATGGGAGAAACAATGACTTTCAAACGATGGTTATATCGCGGCGGACATCCCAACCTGCTGGCAAAAATCCTGAACGGCGGTTGGGCCCTTTTGCATTCGTTGGGAATTGCACCCGATTATATGGTCACGCTCGATGTGGTAGGGAGGCAATCGGGAAAGGTGATCGGTTTTCCACTGGTGATGGCGGTCGTAAATGGAGAACGCTATCTGGTGTCGATGCTGGGCGAGGACGCCAACTGGGTCCGAAACGTCCATGCGGCGGGGGCAGGGCGCAGCTTCGGCATGGACGGGCCGAGCAGGTCACCCTGCGCGAGGTGGAGGTCGGTCAGCGCGCGCCGATCCTAAAGGAATACCTGCGCCGCGCACCTGGGGCGCGTCCGCACATTCCCATCGCATTGGATGCTCCGCTCTCAGAGTATGAAAAGATCGCCGCACAGTTTCCTGTCTTTCGACTGGAAAAGGATGAATAGCCATCGTGGACATCAAATTGCTCATCGCCCTGCTGCCTGCCGTCTTCATGTTGCACGACTTCGAAGAGATCATCATGTTCGAGCCCTGGCTGAAGAAGAATCGGGAGGAGATTAAGCGCAGATTTCCCTCCCTCGATAAGATTCTGAGCCGCAATCATGACCGTTTGTCCACGCCCGCGTTTGCGGTGGCGGTGCTGCACGAGTTTTCGATCATCGCTGTGATCACCTATCTCTCGCTGTATTTTGACTCGTATGCCTGGTGGTTCGGGGCGTTTGCGGCCTTTTCTTTGCACTTGTTCGTCCATATCGGACAGTGGATCATCTTTCGCAAATACGCGCCGTTCATCGTGACCTCGATCCTGGCGCTGCCCTATTGCGGCTATACCTTCGTCCAGTTTTTACAGGTGACTAATCTATCCGCTGGGCAGATGATTTTTTGGATGGTCGTCGGGGTGGCGCTGACCGTGGTCAGCTTTTTCCCTGCGTTCTATCTGGCGGGCCGCTTCGAGGATTGGAAGAATCAAAAATACTTGCAGACGGAAAAATAAGCCATACTCCTAAAAAGACAGGTCACGCTCAAAGCGTGACCTGTTCATTTACTTCTCCAGCATCATGCTGGCTTCTGCGTTCAGCCAGCGGCGGCCATCGCGGGCCAGCATGTCGTAGCCTTCGAGCGGACCCCAACTGCCAGGCTTGTACACCCCCAGGGACGGGGTTTGGTGCTGCTCCCAGGTTTGCAGGATCGGGTCGATCAGCGACCAGGCCGTCTCCACCTCGTCGGCGCGGGTGAAGAGCGAGGCGTCGCCTTGCAGGGCGTCCAGTAGCAGGCGTTCGTAGGCTTCGGGGATGGCGGTCTTGCCGAAGGCCTCAGCGTAGTGGAACTCCATATCCACCGAGCGGGCTTCGGAGACGGTGTCGGGCGCCTTGGCCTCGAAGCGCAGATGCACCCCTTCGTCGGGCTGCAGGTAGAGCACCAGCAGGTTCGGCTTCATCGTCTGCATCGGGAACATGCTCAACGGCGGTTCCTTGAACTGGATGATGATCTGCGACTGCTTTTCGGCCAGGTGCTTGCCCGAGCGCAGGTAGAACGGCACGCCCTTCCAGCGCCAGTTGTTGATGAATAGCCGCAAGGCGGCGTAGGTCGGCGTGGTGGAGTTGGGCTTGACCTCGGGCTCCTCGCGGTAGCCCTTGTATTGCGCGCGGACCGTGTTGACGGCCACCTCTTCGGGAGTCATCGGCTTGATGGCGCCCAGCACCTTGACTTTTTCGTTGCGCAGATGCGCCGCGCTGAACGAGGCGGGCGGCTCCATCGCCACCAGCGTCAGCAATTGCATCAGGTGATTCTGGAACATGTCGCGCAACACGCCCACGCCGTCGTAGAAGCCCGCGCGGTGTTCGAGGCCGACCTTCTCGGCCACGGTGATCTGTACGTGGTCGATGTAATTGCGGTTCCAGATCGGTTCGAAGATGGTGTTGGCAAAGCGCGTAAATAGGATGTTCTGGACGGTCTCCTTGCCGAGATAATGGTCGATGCGGTAAATCTGATTCTCGTTCAGCGCCTTGTGGACCTGCTGGTTGAGTTTGACCGCCGAAGCCAGGTCGGTGCCGAAGGGTTTTTCGAGCACCACCCGCCGCCAGCCGCCGTTTTCGTGGAGTTGGTTTGTGGCGTCGAGGTTGTCGATGATGACCGGAAAGAGCGAGGGCGGCAGGGCCATGTAGTAGAGACGGTTGGCGTCGCCAGCTTCGAGTCCTTTCAAACTTTCGTTCAGGCGCTGGAAATCCGCCGCTTCGGCATACTTGCCCTGGACGTAATGTAGGTTGGGCGCGAAGGCAGCCCATTCCGCATCAGTGAATTTGAACTCGGCAAATTCCTTTGCGCCGTGGAGCAAATGCGCGCGGAACTCGTCATCGCTGAAGGCCGTGCCGCCGAAGCCGACGATGTTGAATTTTTTCGGCATGCGTCCCTTGATCGACAGGTTGAGCAGCGAGGGAATCAACTTGCGCTGGGTCAGGTCACCCGAAGCGCCAAAGATGATGATGGAAGTGGAAAGGTCGTTGGTCATAAGATTTATCCGGACCTCGGAGGTCTTCAAGACATCCGAGGTCTCATATTATTCAGTTTTCTTCACCGCATGTCCGCCGAACTGGTTGCGTAGCGCGGCCAGCATGCGGGCGGGGAAGTTCTCTTCGTCAGATCGGAAGAGCGTCGTGTAGGGAAAGAGTGTAGATCTCGGTGGT
>CALFXA010000125.1 GCA_937928015.1 uncultured Anaerolineales bacterium
CGAGATATCCACTCGTGACTGGAGTTCAGACGTGTGCTCTTCCGATCTAGTCCAGGACCAGCAGGTGGGAGGATTCCTCCACCCAGGGCAACAAATTCAGCCCTAACGCACCACCATCCAGAAACTCGACATCGGGGGCCAGGCCTTTCAATTGTTTCTGCAACAGGGCAACCGCATGGACCCCCAACCCTTCATCCATGTTCAACGTATTTCCCAACCCCATGACAATTTTCCTGTTGGCACCGCTAAGATCGCTCATACCAGTCTCCAGAGTTCGTTATCGCGCCCGACTGCACAGACAGAGTCCATATGGCCGATGCGCGCAGATTGTAACATTCTGCCGACCCGACGGTCCATATCAGGTCGGGACAAAAAGGCCTCCGAGGCCTACTCCCCCACCCCCGCCTCGGAGGCCATTCTACAGGCTGCGGATCAACTCACGCAGACGTTCATCCCCGTGGCCACCTCGGCCACTTCGTTCCCGTCGGCGTCGACCATGTGGATGGCGCAGGCCATGCAGGGGTCGAAGGAGTGGATGGTGCGCAGGATCTCCAGGGGCTGATCGGGCACGGCCAGTTGTGTCCCCACCAGCGACATTTCATACGCGCCCGCCTGCTCCTTATGGTCGCGTGGTGAGGCGTTCCAGGTGGTCGGCACGACCATCTGGTAGTTGGAGAGTTTGCCGTTATCGATGACACACCAATGACCAAGCGCGCCGCGCGGGGCCTCCATGAAGCCAAAGCCTTCGGCGTGGGAGGGCCAGGTCATCGGGTCCCACTTGTCGCCGTTGAAGGTGTCGGTGTCACCCGACTTGATCGTGTCGATCAGGCCATTGTAGGTGTCGAGCATATAGTCGGCGAAGACCTTGGTCTCGATGCCGCGAGCGGCGGTGCGGCCCAGGGTCGAGAAGACAGCCTCAATCGGTGCGCCAAGAGTCTTGAGCACGAAGTTGGTCAGGTCCTGCGTCTGCTTGTGGCCGCCCGCATACATGGCGAGGACACGCGCCAGCGGACCGACTTCCATCGGCGTCTCCGCCCAACGCGGTGACTTGAGCCAGGAATACTTCTGTTCCACTTCGAGCTGTTCGTAGGGCGGCTTGGGTCCTGTGAAGTTGAATTTGGTCTCACCTGCGAAGGGATGCAAACCCGCATTGTCACCGCCCGCATATTCGTACCACGAATGCGAGACGAATTCCTTCATCTTCTCGAAATCGTTCGGGTTCGGCTCTTCGATGTGCGACAGGTCGCGGTTCATGATGACCGCACGCGGCACCAGGAACTTGGAGGTGTCGTCATTGTCGGTGTCGGGATACTCGCCCCAGGTCAGGAAGTTGCCGAGGCCTTCACCGAGGGAGGCATACTCCAAATAGTACGGAGCCACTGCCAGCAGGTCGGGAATGTAGACCTGATCCACGAACTGGATCATACGGTCGATGCTGTCCTTGATGATCGAGAGGCGCTCGGCGTTGAGAGCCGTGTCGCTGTTCGGGTCGATGGGCATCGGCACGCCGCCCACTACAAAATTCGGGTGCGGGTTCTTGCCGCCGAAGATGGTGTGGATCTTGGTGAAGGTCTTCTGGGCGTCGAGGGCTTCGAGGTAGTGCGCCACTGCCAGCAGGTTGACTTCGGGCGGCAGTTTGTAAGCGGGATGACCCCAGTAGGCGTTGGCAAAGATCGAGAGCTGTCCGCTGTCGACGATGCCCTGCACCTTCTTCTGCACGTCCTTGAAGTAGGCGGGCGAGGAATTGGGCCAGGCCGAGATGCTCTGCTGAATGGCGGAAGTCTGCGCGGGGTCAGCCTGGAGCGCATTCACCACATCGACCCAATCTAGCGCATGCAGGTGATAGAAGTGCATCACATGATCGTGAACATATTGCTGAGCGATCATCAGGTTGCGGATCTGGTTGGCAGCCTTGGGAATCTGAATTCCCAGGGCATTTTCGACCGAGCGGATGGAGGCAAACGAGTGTACCGTGGTACACACGCCACAGGTGCGCTGGGCAAAGGCCCAGGCCTCACGCGGGTCGCGGCCCATGAGGATTTTTTCGATGCCGCGTACCATCGTACCCGAAGAGTAAGACGCCTTGATCTTGTTATCGGCGTCGAGTTCGGCTTCGATGCGCAGGTGGCCTTCGATACGAGTAATGGGGTCAACAACGATTCGTTGCGCCATGTTGGATCTCCTATTCGACCAGGGCGTCGGCCACCATTTGGGCCAAGCCGGTCACTTTCCAATCGAGTTTGAAATGGTCGACGCCGTCGGTGAATTGCAGGCGGCAGTTCGAGCAGGTCATGGTGACCGTCTTCGCGCCGACCGAGTTCACCTGGTCGATCTTGAGCTGGAAGGCCGCGTAGCGTGGGGCATCGGCCGCCTTAATGGCGATCACGCCGCCGCCGCCGCCACAGCAGACGGATTCCTCGCGGTTGGGCGTCATCTCTTTGAATGAGTTGGGCGCCAGTACCTTGAGGATGTCGCGCGGCTCCTGAATGTGCCCGCCCTTGCGCTGGATCTTGCAGGCATCGTGGAAGGTGATCGTACCCTGCCCGTCGAACGCGCCGGGTTTCAGCTTGATGCGTCCACTACCGACCAGTTCACCGAGCACGCCCGTGATGTGGATGATCTCGAAGTCGTTGGCCTCGGGGATCCAGTTGGCGGCATGCCAGCGTAGCGCATCGTAGGCGTGACCGCACTCGGTCACGACGATGCGTTTGACGCCCAAGTCGCGCGCACCTTCGAGCACGCGGTTGATGAACAACTTGGTGTGTTCCTCGCTGCCCTCGTAGAAACCGAAGTTGACCACTTCGCGCGCCTTGCTGCTGACGGTCCATTTTTCACCTGCGGCGTTGAGGACCTTCGCAATGGCGGCCACGTTGGTAGGGAACTTCATCACCTCGATGGACGAGAAGACCACCATCGTGCTGGCGCCCTTCACATCGCGCGGGATCTCGACTTCCCACTCGTCGGCGACCCATTCCAGGCGCTGATCCCAAACGGAATCCGTCATACCGAGCGGGCTGCCTTCTTTGACCTGCTTGTTGACCGCGGCCATCAGGTCCTCGGGGACCATGTCCGCAGCGGCGAGGCCCGCGCGCACACCGTGCAGCAGGGAGCCCAGGTCAATGCCCATCGGGCAGACCATCGAGCACTTGTTGCAGACGGTGCAGGCGTGATAGTTCAGTTCGCTCCAGTGTTTGAGGTCGTCATCGGTGATGCGCTTCTCGACGCCGATCATGGTCTTGAAGCCGCCCACCAGCGTGAAACGCTGTTCGTAGGCGCGGCGTAATAGTTCGACCTTCCACACGGGGGCGTATTCGGGATTGCCCGTGGCCTGGTAGAAGTGGCAGGCCTCGGCGCACATGCCGCAGCGGGTGCAGGCTTCCAATTGGGAAGCCACCCAGCCGCCAGTCTCATGGACGAGAGTATCGTATGCTTGCTTGGTTGCAGTCATGGCTTCCTCCTACACCGCGACGCCGCGCTTGCCGAACTCCGCCCCGTGGATGGCGCGCGCGAAGAAGTAGAAGATGAAATGGGAGATGCGGCTCAACGGGATCCAGATCATCATTACGTCCACGGAGAGCATGTGCAGGCTGTAGAGCACTTCATATTGGAACCACAGGTGATGGGTCATCATATAACCCGTCACCATCGGCAGGAAGACGAACAGCCAGGACAAATACTCGGCGGGACCCGAGATGAGCTTGAGCACCGGGTTGATGCGGCGATTGACCAACAGCATCAACATGGCAATGATGCCAACCGCAGCCATCCAGTCCACGATAGGCAGGGGCAGGGTGGGCCAGCTCAGGCCGCTCAGGCTCTTCCAAACCAGCATGTGCGGCGCCCCCAGAATCAGGGTGGTGAACAGAGCCAGGTGGAACAATCCACCGCCGATGTAAATCAGCGGGTTCTTGGTGAAGGTATTCTTCACCCACGGGATGAAGGGCCAGATCAGCAGGGCCTTCAGGAAGGTCTTGACCACACCCGCCGCCTTGCTGCCCTTATCGGGAACGCGATCCTTGCTCCAACCGAGACCGATCACCGTCACCAGACGGTACGCCAGCCCGAAGAGCATGAAGAGCAGGGCCGCGTAGAAGAAAGGCCCGCGGGCAAATTCGAGAGTTGCTTGCCAGTTCATGCTTCACCGCCTTTGGCCTTTTTCTTGGCCTGGTTGACAAGGGCATTTCCAATGCCCAGTGCGACGCCCGCGCCCACAGCCGCGCCCGCCGCCACAGCGGTGGGACGATTCAATGGGGCAGACTGACCCTGATAGAAACCACCACCATCCCAGAAATCGGGCTCGGTGCAACCCAGGCAGGGGTGGCCCGATTGGATCGGGAAGGACAAACCTTCATCCCATTTGATGGTGGCGCAGGAGCTATAAGTGGTGGGGCCTTTGCAACCCAGTTTGTATAAGCACCAGCCTTCCTTCGCGCCCTCATCGTCGAAGGACATGGCGAACTTGCCAGCCTCGTAGAACGGACGGCGCAGGCAGCGGTCGTGGATGGTCTTGCCGTAGAAAGCCTTTGGGCGATGCAGGCCATCCAACTCGGGCAGGGCGCCGAAAATGGCGAAGTGCGCGATCGTACCTGTGGTCGCCTCTGGGATGGCCGGGCAGCCCGAGATGTTAACCACAGGCTTGTCGGTGATGATCTCCCACACTCCCTTGGCACCCGTGGGATTCGGTTTGGCCTTGGGCAGGCCGCCGAAGGATGCACAGTTGCCAGTGGCGATGATGGCAGCGGCGCCAGCCGCAGCTTCCTTGAGTAGATCGAGCGCGGTGCGCCCGCCAATGACGCAATATGCGCCGTCGAGGTCCAGGGGAATGCTTCCCTCCACCACGAGCACATACTTTCCTGCATACTTCTCCATTGCATCCTTCTTGGCCTGCTCGAGCTGGAAGCCCGTGGCTGCGGAAAGGGTTTCATGATATTCGATGGTCAGGGTATTGAGCACTAGATTGGTCAGGCTGGGCGACACACTGCGCGAGATGGCCTCGGTGCAGCCCGTACAATCCTGGAAGTTCAACCAGATGACAGGCAAACGCTGCTTCGTCTCCAGCGCGCGCGCCACCATCTGCTGAGTCTGTGCAGCCTGGCCCTTGACTACCTCCTTGGGCAGACCGCTTTCCTCCAATGGAGGGACAGCCGTCAGACCCATAGCTGCCGCCAACAGGCCGCTCAGTTTCAAAAAGTCCCGCCGTGATACCCCCTTGCCTTGCATGTGTTGATAGATGGTTTCCTCAGGCATTTCTTTCTCCTCGGAACAAAGTTCGCTGATCTCGGTCAGCGTTTAGCACGAAATATTGTCGGCTTCGAGCTTGGCCTGGTAGGCGGCAATGCCTTCGGCGCCAGTGGATAGGCTGCCCTTATCGGCTTCCCAGTTGGCGGGCTTGATCTCGGCGATCCAGCCTTCACCGTAGGGATCGCGCGAGACGATATTGGGATCGCTGGCGAGCTTCTCATTGCCGCGCAGCAGGACACCGGTCACAGGGGCAGGCACGGGGCCGACGAATTTGCTGCTCTCGACGGTGGCCACGCTCTTGCCTTGGGCTACTTCCTGGCCGATATTTTTGGCCTTGACGGTGACGCCCGCCAGGTTTGAGCCAGCCAGTTTGGCGGCGACGGCCGTCATTCCGACGCGCAGGGTTCCATCTTCCATGGGCTTGGCCCAGACGTGTTTCTCGACGAGGTAGTACAGGTCTTCGGGCAGGTTACATCCACGAACGTCAGACATGGGAATCTCCTTTTAGAAGGTGAGGGTCTTGCTATCTTCGGCCATCTGCCACATGGCAGCGCCGCCGACCATCTTGACACCGTCGAGCAGATCTTCGACCTTGAGGTCGTGCAGTTCGGTGGAGGCGGTGCAGGCGGTGAATTTGACGCCCGCGTCAATGGCATCCTGAATAAAGGCACTGACGGGCTTGCCGCCTTCCTTGGGGAAGACGGTCTCGGCCATACCCTTCTTGAGCAACAGGGTGCCGTCGATGGTGAAGAACATGGTTACTTCGTAATCCATGGCCGCCGCGAGGGTGGCGAAGAAAAACGGGGTGGCGCAGCGGCGCGGAGTGTCGGGGCCGCTGGTCATGACGATCAAAACTTTGTCCATGATGAAATCTCCTTTGGATAGGTTGGTTTTAGAAAGAGAGCACGATACCGTCTTCGCTGGCATATTGCAGGAAGGCGGCTGCGCCGGCGACTTCCACGCCGTCGATCAGGTCTTCCTTCTTGATGCCCATCACGTCCATCGACATCTGGCAGGCGATGATGCGCACATCCATTTCCTGGGCCATCGAGAGCAGTTCGCTGAGTTTGGCCACATTGGCCTTCTTCATCCAGCCGTTCATCATGCTGGTGGCGACGGCGGTCATACCGGGCAGCATGCCGATGATGTTCGGGACGGAAATCCCCGGGACGGGCTGGGGCATGGCAGGATTGGCAATGGGCGCCACTTGCAACTTGTCGGCCTGACCCTTCTTGAGGATCTCCAGGCCGTAGAAGGTGAAGAAGATGGCGGCTTCCATATCCATCGCCACAGCGGCAGTGGACAGGATCAAGGGCGGATAGGCGGCGTCGAGACTGCCGTGGGTCGAGATAATGGCGAGACGTTTAGCGGTCATGGTTCTTCCTTCCTAATACACCAATACGTTGGCGGCTTCAGAGCATTCTTTGACGAAGGTGGCTGCGTTGACCACCGTGGCGCCTTTGATGAAATCCTTCTCGGGATCGATCTGGCGGGACTTGACGCACGGGCCACAGACCAGCAATTTGCCGCCGTTCTCCAGGTAGATATCGAGCAATTCCTTGAGGGGCGGGAAGCCAGCCGCAAAGACATGCTGGGCGATACCGTCGGCGACTAACATGACGCCATTGGCCTGAAAGCCAAGCACAACTTCCACTTCCGAGGCCTGGGCAGTGGTGGCCATCACGAATGGGATGGTGGCGCGCTCGGGATCTTCAGGACCGTGGGTACACATCAGGATCAGTTTTCCGTTATTCTCGGACATAACATTCTCCAATTTTCAGAAAATAGATAGAATTTGGGAGAAATAAAACGGAGCCTACCGTTAGCGGTAGGCTCCGTTTTATTTCTTCTTGATGTAGAACGTGAACTTGGGTCCATCCTGCTCATGGCCGAGCAATTCGTGGCCCGTCTTGGAGGTCCAAGCCTGGACATCGGGAACAGCCCCGGGGTCGGTGGCAGTCATCTTCAACACCTGTCCAGTCTGCAGGGCATCCACGGCCTTCTTGGTCTTCAGGATGGGCATCGGGCAGGCGAGTCCGCTGCAATCGAGTTCCTGGTCGAATTGGAATGACATAATTTTCTCCTTAAGATGGTGTGTTGTCGAATACGCTCATCACGGCGATCTGCCGTAAACGATTCATCAAATCAGACCGCTCGGTGCTGATTTGCTCGAAGGTGCCAGCCACCTTCTCGAGCCATCTGCCGATTTGCGGTACCTTGCGTTCTTCCAATACGGGGATCATCTTGGATGCCTGGGTCAGCAAGGCTTCATCAATATCGTGGGTTTGCGCCAGTGTGCGGATGCGGTCGGCCTGCTCATCGGAACTGGGAGCCTGAGCATGGAACTGCCCAGCCACCAGCATGGCAATCAAGGTTCCCTTGACCTCGATGCGGGCATGGGCATATTGCAGCCCGGCATGGCAGGCAATGAACTCAGGGTGCTTGCTCCCCTTCTCAGCCAACTGCTTCCAGGATTGGATGCAGGCCTCACGCCCGCTCTCACTCCCCAACATGAGTTTACAAAAGTCGCATGAATTGCTGATGCGTGTGACCGGCGTACCGTTCGCATCCGTCGTGACGGACCCCACTTCGGCAATCTCGGCAAACACATCTTGGACAGGCTGCATGCAGTGCAAGGGCAGAACATCCAACGAAACAGCCTGACTATCAGCTTCCGCTACGGGAGTTACGCCCCCAGCCAAGAGTTCGTTCACTTCACGGGCCGGGAAACGCCAATGCTGCCCCACCTTGACGCCCGCCAAACGCCCATCTTTGAGCATTCGATAGATCGTGGTGCGATCCACGTTCAGGAGTTCTTGAACTTGCCTGGCTGTCAGTAGATTTTCCATAGGCTCTCGTTTGCACTTATTTGCAATGATTTGCAATAGATTGCAATAGCATATTACGCCTTTTTTCACAAACGCAGTCAGTGCAATACGTCATATCCCCACATGACAAAAATCACATGGGGATATGTATAAAGCAGAACCGCCCTTTCGGGCGGTCATTATGAGCAGAGAAAAAATATGAGGGGATCAGGCTGTTGCTTTGAGCGCGCGGCAGGTCATCTGCGGCTCGAAGCGGTAGGTTCCCAAGCTGGCGGGGACCACGGCGGTCTGGAAGCGCTCCAGGTCCACGCGCTCGCCGTCCGCTACGAGGGAAGCCGTCCCCTCGATGACGGTGATCGCATGAAAGGACTCGCCACGTGTGTCCAAGTCAATGGGCTGGGTCAAGGCGGAGAGCAGGTCGAGGGTGAAGTAATCGCACTGAATCAAAGTATGGGATGTGCCGTCACCACAGGAAGGCATCGGGATGACGGGCGCGGTGAAATCGGGTCGCGTGGCGCGGATCGACTTTTCGATGTGCAGCGGGCGTTTCTCGGTCTGCGGGCGGCCCCAGTCATAGACACGGTAGGTCCAATCCGAGGTCTGCTGCACCTCGTAAACCAGCAGTCCGGGCCCGAGCGCGTGCAGCGTCCCCGCGGGCATGAAGACCGTATCGCCCTGCCCCACCGCGGCGTATTGCACATGCTCGATGACGGTTTGATTGCGGATGGCATCCGCCAAGACGTCGGCAGATGTGTTCGGCTGGAGACCCGCAATCAGCTTCGCGCCCGGCTCGGCTTCGAGGATATGCCAGGCTTCGGTCTTGCCAAACTGATTCGGACCTTCCAGTTCGAGGGCCAGTTGGTCATCGGGGTGGACTTGCAGCGAGAGCCACTGGGCGCAGTCGAGCAATTTGATGAGGAGCGGGAAGCGCGTCCCCGTGCGGGAAACGGGACGCGCCCCCAACAGGGTCCCGCCATATTGAGCGGCAGCCTCTCCGAGGGTCAGGCCCGCCAAGGGTCCCGCGTGGATGGTGTCCCCTTCCCAGACCACCCAGGCTTCGGCGGTGGGATTGAACCCGGGGCGGAGTTTTTCCCCGCCCCAGACGTAATCACGATAGGCAGGATCGAGCTTGAGAAATGAGCGCAAGGTCACAGCGGTGCTCCAGGCTAGGTTCCCACCACGATGCCGCCATCTACGCGCAGGGTCTCGCCCGTGATGAAGGATGCCTCGTCCGAGGCGAGGAAGAGGTAGGCATTGGCGATGTCACGCGGTTTGCCGAGACGGCCGAGCGGCGTGCGAGCCTTCATGCCGTCGAGGATCTTTTCGGGCATGGCGGTCACCATCTCGGTGGCGGTGAAGCCAGGCGCCACAGCATTGACGCGGATGCCGAACTTGCCCAGTTCGCGCGACCAGACCTTGGTCATGCCGATCACGCCCGACTTGGTGGCGACGTAGTTGGTCTGGCCGAAGTTGCCGTCCAGGCCGACGATGGAGGTGGCGTTGAGGATCACGCCTCCGCCCTGTTTGGCCATCACAGGCGCAACCGCCTGTGTGCAGTTGAAGACGCCCTTCAGGTTAACCGAGATGACCGCGTCGAAATCTGCCTCGGACATCTGCCCGACCAACTGACCTTCCTTGAACTTGATCAACTGACCGTCGCGCAGAATGCCCGCGTTATTGACCAGCACGTCGATGCGGCCAAACCTGGCGGCCACCTCGTCGATCCAGGCCTGGACCTCAGCGCGGCTGGCCACGTTGACCTTGTAGAACGCGGCACCCTCGCCGAGCAATTTGACCGTCTCCTGGCCCGCGGCTTCGTTCAGGTCACAGATGACGACTTTCGCGCCTTCCTCGGCGAAACGCAGGGCGGTGGCTTTGCCAATTCCCGCCGCGCCGCCCGTTACAAGCACAATCTTATCCTTCATTCGCATGAGAAACCTCCAAGTCAAAATAGCCAGGGGGGACCTGACATCGAAAGATAAGATATTTTACCCCGTGATCTTCTACATCTCGGCCAACAGGCCCACCAGGAAATCCCAGACCCGCTGCACCGACGGGACGTATAAGCGCTCGTCGGGCGAGTGTGGATTCTCGATGGTCGGCCCGCAGGAAAGCGTATCCAGGCCGCCGCAGCGGTCGCTGATGATGCCGCATTCCAGGCCGCCGTGCGTCATCTCGACTTTGGCAGGCTGACCGTGGGTCCGCTCGTAGATCGCCAGGGATTTCTTCAGCAACGGCGACGCCAGGTTCGGCTGCCAGGGCGGGAACATCTTGTTACGTTCCATGCGCGCACCCGCCAGATGACCGATGGCCTCCACGCGGCGCGTGATGGCCTCCAGCCGCGTGAAGACCGCGCTACGGTGATTGCTGATGATGTGGACTTCCTCTTCGAGCGTTTCCACGATGCCGATATTGTTCGAAGTCTCCACGAAGCCGGGGATATCGGCCGACATCTCGGAGACACCGTTCGGCAGGGACAGCAGCAGACGCACGATGGCGCTCGATTCGGGCAGGCCCATCACACGGGCGGGATTCTCGGCAGCGGCCAGCGTCAGGCGGAGCCCGTTTTCGGTGGCGGAAAATTCCCCGCGCAGAATCCGCTCGAAGTCCGCGACCCGCTCACCGCAACGAGTCGCATTCCCCTGATCGCAGACGAAGACCGCCTGCGCCTCACGCGGAATGGCGTTGCGGGCGCTCCCGCCCTGAATGTTTGCCAGGCGGATCGGGAACTCGCATTGCAGATCATCGAGGGCGCGCGCCAGCAGTTTGTTCGCGTTGCCACGATTCTTGTGGATGTCGCCGCCCGAATGCCCACCCTGCAGGCCGTCCACCGTCAGACGGAAGGCCGCGCCCTGCCCCATCGATTCCCACGCGGTGGGCATGTGCAGGAAGACCGACCCGCCACCCGCCGCGCCGATGGTGAAGACCCCGTCCTCTTCCGAGTCCAGGTTGAGCAGGGTCTTGCCCGTCAGGTTGGAGGGTTCGAGGAAATCGGCCCCCGCGCCGCTGACTTCCTCTTCGACCGTCAGCAGCAGTTCGAGTGGCGGATGCGCCACGCCCGAGTCCTCGGCCAGGGTCATCATCAGCGCGATGGCAATGCCGTTGTCCGCGCCTAGGGTGGTGTGGTCGGCCTTGAGCCAGTCGCCGTCGCGTATCACGCGGATCGGGTCGCGGGTGAAATCGTGGGATGAGTCAGCCGTCTTCTGGCAGACCATGTCGAGGTGTCCCTGCAGGATGAGCGCGGGACGACCTTCCCGCCCCTGGCTGGCGGGGACGTACACGATCAGATTCCCCACCACATCCACCGTGGACTTCAGCCCGCATCCGTTGGCCCAATCGATCAGCCACTGACGGAGTCCCGCCTCGTTCTTGGTGTCGCGCGGGACGGCGGAGAGTTGTTCGAAGCGGGTGAGGATGAGATCGAGTGCGGTCATGGATGCCTGCCTGTGTGGGATGAATTGCCCGCCCATGATACCCCCGTTGCGTGTGCCGCCTCATTGCTTCTGAATGACAAACCCACGGTGGCACAAACGGGGTAGAATCGCGCCTTGTTCATATTTCCGCGCGCGTGAGTCCCATGACCAGACCCTTTTCCGTTCGAAACCTTCTGCTAGCCTTCTTCGTCACCTTGCTGCTCCTGCTGACGGCTCTGCTCGTCTGGAACGCGGACGTGACCCTGTCGCTGTTCCAGGCAGCCCGGGCGGGCACGCTCAGCCTGCAGCGGGTCCGCAACGAGATCGCGGCCTTCGACTTGGGCCAGGGGCTGCCCGTCGCCCCTGTGGACGTCCGCACCTCGCCGCTGGATGGCATGGTCCAGGTCTATGTACCCGAGGGTGTCTTCCAGATGGGCACCGGTATGACAGGCGACGGCCGCGACTCGCCCGAACATCCTGTGTATCTGGACGCTTTCTGGATGGACCAGGTCGAAGTGACCAATGCCATGTACGAGAAATGCGTCCGTGCAGGCGGGTGCAGCGAACCGACCCCGGGCGTCAACCCATATTATGGAAAATGGATCTACCGTGACCACCCCGTGGTGTATGTCAGTTGGGCGCAGGCGGGCGCCTACTGTCAGTGGGCGGGGCGGCGACTGCCGACCGAGGCCGAATGGGAGAAGGCTGCGCGCGGCACCGATGGTCGGACCTATCCGTGGGGGAATGAGCGGCCCAACCCCAGCCTGGCCAACTTCAGCGAGACCCTGATTCACGAGGCTGTCTCCGCCTACCGCTATCCGCTGGGAGCCAGCCCCTACGGCGTGCTCAACATGGCGGGCAACGTGCGCGAGTGGGTGGCGGACTGGTTCGCCGCGGACTACTACCAGTATTCGCCCAACGCGAATCCGCTCGGCCCCGACTCGGGCCTGGAACGCTCCCTGCGCAGCGGCTCGTACAACGAGTCCTGGAAGGGCATCGCCGCCTACCATCGTTACAACCACGATCCCAAGTCGCCCGGCCTCAGCCGCGGATTCCGCTGCGCGCAAAGCGCGGAATAATTTCAGCCGTGCAAAAACAGGTCCGCATCTTTGGATGCGGACCTTTCATTTCGAGACTATGTTTGTTTTGGCCTTTGCTTCAGCGCCTCGTAGCCCATGAAGATCAGCGTGAAGGCGACCGAGAGTCCACCCGTGATAAGCAGCAGGATGCGCCAGTCGAAGGCCAATCCCCAGGCTGTGGTCGTGGACGTTTGGTTGGTACCCCGCCCCTGGCCTTGACCTTGTCCCTGGCCCTGGGTGGTCGTCGTGGTCGTGCTGTTGCGCATCCACGGCGGACCGCCTCCGCCCGCGCGGGTGGGCGTGGCCACCTCGGGCGCAGTCGGCTCCCACTGGCGGATGAAACCCACGATGGCTTGAATGTCCGCCTCGGTCATGCGGTCGCCCCAGGCAGGCATGGCCGTGCCAGGCACGCCCTGGGTGACGATCTGCTGGATGGCCTGATCGGTCGTGTCGGTCAGGAAGGATTTGACGTTCAGGGCAGGAGCGCGTTGGGTCCCCTGCCCTTCTGGGCCGTGACAGCGCGAACAATTGGCCGAAAACAAATCCGCGCCCAAGGCAATCGACTCTGCTGTGGTGGGAATCGGCACGTTCGGCGCAGGCAGGATGCCCGCGGGCACCTCGTCCCAGCGCTGAACCAGGGTCACCAGCGTATCGATCTCGTCGGCGCTCAGCGACTTCTGCCAGCCCGCCATCAGCGTGCCAGGACTGCCGAGGGTGATGGTGCGAGTCAGTTCGTCGGAGGTCTTCTCTCGCACGGCGGGATCGTTCAGGGCGGGCGCGATGCCCGTGCCGAGACCGTCCGCGCCGTGGCAGGAAACGCAATTGGCGGCGAATAGTCCGATGGCAGTTTGCAGGGTCGCACCGTCGGGCAGGTTGCCGACTTCGGCCAACAGGGTTGGGTCGGGCTCGGTGGTGAACGGGATGAGCGGAGCCAATCCCAGGTTCACGACGCGGTCCTGGGTGGCCGACCAATTTCCAGACTGGACGAGGGCGGCCAACTCCGAGATCTGGTAATCGCTGAGCGGACCGCCGTCTTCCTTGCTCCAGGCGGGCATGGCGGTGTCGTAACGTCCGCGCGCAATGGTCTTGATCAGGTCGGCGTAGTCCATCGTGCGCAGGGCGTCACTGTCGAGCGGAGGAGTCGCGCCGATGCCCTCGCCCGCCAGACCGTGACAGACGGCGCAGTTTTCGGCATAGATCGTCTTGCCTTTGGCGAGATCAGGCGAACCCT
>CALFXA010000126.1 GCA_937928015.1 uncultured Anaerolineales bacterium
CAGGGCTTGCAAGCGTTGACCGATGGCATCGTTCATCTGCATCACCTTCCGCCCAATGACCTTCAACGGCTCATAGATTATCTTGTTCGATTGTCCGACGCGTCGTTTTCCGCGCCCGAGCCGCCGCCCAAGTTCTGCCTGACCCATTACAGAAACTACAAAAGCACATTCGACAATAACGCACCGCTGATCCGACTCTTCGTCCACTACTTCAAGGAGTTGGATTTCTACCGCATGGACTCGCACATGGCGGCGTGGCGGGGTCATAATCTTGAAGGCAATCGCTGGGAAGTCTTCAGCGAAGTGTGGGGCGGGAAGAATAACACGCTCGATAAGATTTTCGACGAGTTATCGTTTCGCGGCATCACACGCGACGAATACGCCAGCATTTTGCAGGAACTCATCGAGCGCGGATGGATTCAACAGGATGGAGAAATGTATCAACCCGCCAACGAAGGCAAACGCATCCGTGAAGAAGCCGAAGCCTTGACCGACCAATATTTCTTCGCGCCGTGGTCGTGCTTGAATAAGTCTGAGTTGGAGGAGTTGGCGAGTCTCGCAAGTCAATTACGAGATGGGTTGCGTAAGACAGAAGAACAGAAATGATCACCGCGCTTGTCTATTGGAACTCAGGTCCCGTCCATCTCCGCTGGGTCCCGCAACCCAACAGGTATGCGGAGCCAGTGACGGCTGTGCATTGCTTCTGTTTTGCAGGTGAAGAACTCATTCTCGTTGACGTGACTGGACGTGGCATCTCCATTCCAGGAGGTCATGTAGAAATTGGCGAGGGTCTGCTGGATTGCCTGCGGCGTGAGTTGGCAGAAGAGGCATGTGTGACAGTTGATTCGCCAAACTTACTTGGGGCGGTCGAATGTGATCATTCGGTGAACCCTGAGGTTCAACCGAATCTGCGCTATCCGCAACTTAGCAGTCAGTTGCTGTACGTTGGCGCTGTGACACAGATTCTGCCGTTTGTTGGTCGGCATGAGACATCAAAGCGGATTATGACCCCGGCGGCAGAATGCCTGGAGCGATATCCTGATTAGGATTCAGTCTTCCAAGCTGCATTTGAGGACGCTCTCTTATGGAAATCTGGCTGACACAGCGCACAGTGGAAACAAACCATTGAGCTCTACCTTGAAAACATTGTTGAAAGAATCACTTGAATAGCAAGAATGGATGATGACATGTTACCTTCTTATGCGCCCATGCCGTTACGATATAGGATTCTTGGTTCTCTTGGGTCGCAGGCTGAGAAATTCGGCATTCCGCTTACACGTATGGATGCCCAAACCCTGCATGATGCTGCTGAACGTGAAACGGGTCTCAGCGATTTTGGCGACCTATACTATCGTGAAGGGTTGGAGGTTTTGTTGCGCTCCATCGAAAAAGATGCCGATCTGCAATTTTTTGGCAGGTTCGGCACCCGCATGGTGATCCTCACCTATCTGAGCCAACGGTTGTTGTTTGTCGAAGCGCAAAAGCGGACTCCTGAGATTTTCCGTGCAGAGATCATGTCGCCCTTCATCATCGTTGGACTTCCGCGTTCAGGAACAACCATCCTTCATCGAATGTTGTCAGCCGACCCTGACAACGCGGGGATTCCCATGTGGCGGCTCTATCGTCCTTTTCCGCCCATCGGCAAGAAGGATAACCGTCAGGCAATGACGAGATGGGAACTCCAATTCCGCCGCCCCGTTTTCCCTGAGATGGATTCGAAACACGTCGTCCGTGAAGATCGGGAGGAGGAATGCATCTGGATGATGGGATTGACCTTCCATGCCATCACCTTCTGGGTGGTTGCGCCTGTTTCATCCTATGCTGAATGGCTGTTTACGCAAGGGCAGAAAAAATATTACGAGGAATACAGTTTGTTGCTCAAAATTCAACAGCAAGCGACGCCAGGCAGACGGTTGGTGTTGAAAGCCCCCGACCATACGCCCAATCTTGATACATTACTTTCCGTTGTCCCGAATGCAAGAGTCATTCATCTGCATCGTGATCCCACAACCTGCCTGACCAGCGCAAACAGCATGTTCTACTCTGCTCATCGTGCAGTGACCCATGACATCAACCCACAACGGATCGCAGAGATCAACCAAAAAATGTACACACACTATTTGGTGGGAGGTCAAAGGGCGCGGAGCGTCCCCGGCGTCAACAATGCCGTTCTGGATGTCCAGTACGAGGATCTGATCAAAGATCCGATGCGGACGGTCAAAGATATTTACGCTCATTTCGGAGTTCCATGGACAGATAAGTGTGAAGAGAACCTTCGAACTTTCCTAAGCCAGAACCCCAAGGATAAACATGGCGCGCATCACTACGTTCCTGAGCAATTTGGGCAGACCCGTCAGGAACTTAACACATACTTTGCGGCAATCACTACGGATGTGGCGAAAAAGTAGAGAATATTGAATTTTTAATCCATTCGCGTCTCGAAGAGTGCAGGATGGGTTGAAGAGAGGATGCTGCAATGAACTTCATTGAAAAAATGATCTTTGAACCTAAAGGTGGGATGTTTCGCGAGTTTGCAGGGCTTACCACTCATTTCGAGCCTAAGGATATAGCTTTGTATCGGCATCTATTGCCTGAGCAATTTGCAATGCCCAGCCAACCCATCGTTGCCATCTTCCTCGCTGATTATTTGCGGGTCTTTCCCTTCCCCATGACCCGCTACCAGGAATGGTCTGTTTTGCTCAAAACCGAATGGAAAGGAGAGGTGGGCTGGTATTCTGTGACAATGCCGGTCACCAATTGGGTTCCAATGGTTGGAGGACGGTATCTTGGTTTCCCGAAGTTTGTCATTGAAGAAATCTCTTTAAAGAAAAACGGGGAAAGATGTTCGGCACGAGCCGTGTACAAAGGTACAACCCAACTAACGCTCGAATTTCAGCGAGGTTTGACTCGCCCGCTTGCCTCATGGGAGAAGGAGTTGGTGGAGAACGAATCGTTCTTCAAGGGGAATACCCATCAATTGGTTCCGCCAGGGCAGGGACCACGGGCACAGAAAATCATTATCCGACATGTCGTAAATCCAAAATGGTTGCCAGAGGCTGGAATGATTCGCCTCGAAGCAAATACGAGTGCGTTATGGCACGGGCTTGTCCCTGACGAGGGTGAGTTCCCGGGAACATACAACCATTTTGTTGGCGGTTTTAATTTGACCGCCGAGAGACTCACTTAATGTGTATAGTGTTGTCGAGTCTCGCAAGCCAATTGCGGGATGGGTTGAAACGATAAGGAAAAAAATGAAAACTTCAGTCAAATCATGGTTCATTGTCGTGATCGTTCTTGCGCTGGTGCAGTTTGCTTGCAGTTTCGGCGCGGGGTCGTCGCCAATTGTCCAGCCACCCGCCGCGGCAACAGAAGCGCCATCGAGCGGAGGCGGCGCGCCCAGCGGAGGGAATGCAAACGCGGGGCAGATCGCCGTCAGCGGCGCGCTCAATAAAATATTCACGGCGGTGCGACCCAGCGTCGGGCAGTTTGGCGCTGACCGCATCCGCCTCTATTTGTACGAAGACACGCCCGCCGATCTGAGCCGCACGGGCGACATGCTGACCTTCGACTTCCCCACCGATATTCAGCCAGGTACATACGACATTCCCAACTCTGTCGGCGTGGACATGTCCACGATCAACCTTTGGGTAACCTACGGCACAACTGACGGCGTCATCGCCAACTTCCAGAGCGTGAGCGGCACGTTGACCATCACCGCCGTTGGCGCAACCTACAGCAGACAGTTCCAGTTCACCGCCGCGAATCCCGCGGATGCGTCGCAGACGATCACGGTCACGGGTTCGTTTGCCGATCTGCCGATCAATCAATAATTCGAGACCTTAAGGAGGTTCCCAAATGGAACTTAAATCCACCCTCGTTCAACTTCTTTCCCTCGCGCTTCGGCTGGAGGGTGAAGGGCAATACAATCCCGCCAAGATCGCCCGTGCACAAGCGGACTCTATGTCTCGCCGCGCCGCGTGGGAATTGAATTTACCGAGCGATAAAACGACTCTCGCAGCAGACATCGAACGCGTTGCCGCTTCGCTGGATGACGACGACTTGCAGGCTGCCTTCCGCGCGGGCGCATCCGCCCTGACCTCGGGGCGGCTCCCGCTCATCCAAGAGATTCCACACCCCTATGTCTGCCGTACCTGCGGACATTTGACTCTTGGCGGCGTCCCCGAAAAATGTCCCGCCTGCGGCGCGTGGGGAGGGACGTTCCAATGGTTCCCGCCTGTCTACTGGTTGGAGGCGCTTGAACCTACCGAAGCGTTGGAGCAATTGAGAAAGACTCCCCTCGAAGCCGCCGCGCTGATCGAAGGTCTGACCGAAGAAGCGATGAATCATCCCGCCGAAGACGGCGGCTGGGCAATCCGCAACATCATCTCGCATTTGCGTGACGCGCAGGGTGTGATTGCCTTTCGCATTGACCTGTTCCTGAAAGAGGAAAATCCCGTGCTGGAATCGAAGGCGGTCTTTGCCTGGGCAAGAGACGAGAACGAACGTCCGCCGTCCACGCGCGAGATCTTCGAAGCGTATCACGCCTCCCGTCGGGAAATGATCGCCAA
This sequence comes from uncultured Anaerolineales bacterium, assembly GCA_937928015.1. Classification (GTDB taxonomy): domain Bacteria; phylum Chloroflexota; class Anaerolineae; order Anaerolineales; family Villigracilaceae; genus JACPVF01. The sequence goes on from CALFXA010000126.1 coordinate 4,569, forward strand.
ACTAAAAAAAATTCCCTTAGCCGATTGGTGGCGGACGGGACAACATGAGGAGTTTGGAGTCGTATCCATCAAACAGCAGGTCAGTTATTTCGCTTCGCACGAGTTGACGCATTTGCCGCAGATCGAACGGCTGGTAAACAGGTGATTGGCATGGAGTACTGGTATTCCAAACCCCTCGGCGATGGGATGTGGGCGCCGATTGCCTGCGCGGAGATCGAAGAGAAATTCCAGCCGCTATTCGAGTCGACGGGCAAGCCCGTCTCGATGGCGGTGTTCGTGCGGCACGACGAGGGGGACGTGCAATGCGAAGTGACCGCGTTCTTCTCGCCCGCCGCGGCGGAGGTTGCCAAAATGGTCGAAGCCAACCCATGCGGAAAACCGATTCAAGAAGGGCTGAATCTTCTGGCAGGGAGCGAAGACTGCTGGTCAGCATTGTTTGGAAACGTGTGACCTATGGAAAAGATATCTCCACTTAAAGCTGTTGAAGAAAACGCCCTGACCTACTACAGAGGCATTGCCCGCCTGCTGAACGGTCGCTTCATCGAAGACGAAGAGATTGCCTGGTTCACCACAGGGCGGCAGAGTCTTTATCGTTTCAATGGCGTCCTACGCACGGCGACCCGCGCCGAAAAATTGAGCGAACTTGCAGACCCGATCCTTGAAACCTTCCTTTCAAAAAAACTACCCTTCTTCTGGGTGGATTGGCAGGACAACATCGCGCCTGGGCTGGGCGATTACATCAATTCAAAGAACATTCGGCTGGAGCACCTAAGAGGAATGCCCTGCATGTCACGTGAACTGAACGACCTGCCTGAATCTCCGCTTTCTCCAGAAGTCGAGATCATGCGCGTCCGATCCCAACAAGACCAAGCGGACTGGTTGAATGTTCTCATGGAAGGGTTTGAAGAGCCAGAACCAAGCCGCCCAGACTTTCAGCAATATCTTGCCAACTCGCTAGAGGAATCCACGCCCGTGTTTGAACATTTCCTCGCGCGATGGAATGGAGAACCATGCGCAGTCTCAACTGTATTGCGTGCCGATCATGCAGCAGGGATTTACCATGTCACGACTTTACCCGTCTACCGCGGACATAGATTAGGCACTGCGCTTACCCTCACCGCTATGCAATCCGCTTCGAAACTTGGATATAAAGAAGCCATCTTGTTTGCCACCCCGTCGGGATTCCCAATTTACGAACGACTTGGATTTGAAACCGTCTCTACAGCCGATGCATTCGTTTGGAGCGGAAATGAATAACCAGATGTAAACCGAGTTCGGTGTTTCCGATGATTACAAGAAAACGGTAGATCATGCTTGCAAAATACCCAAATATTAAAGAATACCGCCACTAACCCAGAACATAGTATGAAACATGATTATCCAACCAGCACCGTCACCTTTCTCTTCACCGACATCCAAGGCAGCACACGCCTGTGGCAGGAAAAGCCGGAGGCGATGTCTGTTGCGCACGCGCGTTATTTGCGCTCCCTCCTCCACACAGGTCTTTCGTAGCCTTTGGGAAAGGTGGAACGCCTTCGCCCCTGAGGCCATGCGGATCCACGAACTTTGGCCTTCATTTGCGAGTGAGTGTATCCTGATCGATGAACTCACGGCGGTCAATACCACTCATTGGAAGTTTGCCGAAGGTACTCGCGGGGCCGCGACAGGCTTTACTGAGGCAGTCGGCTTTTCATTGATTTCGAAAAGCAAAATCAAGAAATCCTGGCGGGAGTACTGGGTTGGATCATCAACCGTCCTGCAATCCCTGGCAAGGTTCGCATTTTTCAGCGGGGTCGGCCACCATACCACCATCGGCATGGGTCAGTGTCGGCCTCTCCCGCCTTTAAATTCGTCTACGCGAAATAGACTACGCCAAGTTTATGTCCATAAATAGCCATAGACTTGCCAAAAAGCCCCACAGGAACATGCCTGCGAGGTCTCGTTTATTTAATCATATACATCCACAATCGTTCCATCTGGACCTCCCTACCGGTCAGACCTTTCCACGCCAGGGCCAGTTCCAAGTCGAACACCGCCCCGCTGTTCAAAGGAGAAAATTCCTGACCTCCTACACCTCGTGGAAGCCCCAATAAGGGATTTCCACTCGTGTACTGAGCCAGTTTTCCCTTGCGCATTTTATTCATGGCCCGAATCTCCGCCGGGGAAAGAGGGGAAAACAGGACCCGTGTTCCGTTGCCGGACTGGCACACCAACGCCTGCGGGTCCTCAAAGTATTCCACCACCTGGAGGTCCAAAGCAGTTCCGAAGGCGCGGGATGCCAGACGGTTCAACCAGCCGAGCGGATCATCCACCCGCACCTCGCGAGCCAGATGGTCCCGCTTGATCTTCAAATCCTGCACCGCCCAGGAGACGATTTGATCCTGCAGGGCGTCGATGGCCCTACGCTGGCGCTCATTGCCCAGGCTGATCAAAGCCCCGAAGACAATCACCGCCGTCAGTACGGCCAATGCAAGCATCATTTCCATTATGATTCATCCTTTTCTTCATCAAGAGTGGGTTTCAGTACGATCTGGTTAATGACCTTTCGAATCCGATCCAGCGCTGAAGGGCGGGGATCGACCAGACTGGCGGCTGATAAAGCGAACATCAGGCCCAGCAAGCCAAGCACCTGCCACAAGGGAACGGAAGAGACCGATTTTGATGGAGCAGGCTCTGACACAATCTCCGCAGGGGTGGGTGTTTGGGATGGCAGAGTCAATGTCTGTGTGACACGGGGACGTACGGTGGGAGTTGCCGTGGACGTCAGTGTCGGAGAGGCGGTCGGAGGAAGAGTTGCAGACGACGCAGCACTCTGGGGAATCACGATCACACCGGTATCCATACCGCACAGTCCATGAATGTCGCAGGCACGGACTGTAACCCGATACTCCCCGGAGGGAGCCAGCGTCCCATCCGCAAAGCGCCGATCCCAGGAAACAGAAACAGGGACATGTTTCGGATCATAGGAATGGACCACCTCCGGCCAGCGCCGCAGGCCATCCGCGATCGTTACTTGCACCTCCCGCAACGGGAAATAATCCGTCGAGATTTTCAACGCACCCGTCTCCCAGACCCACCAGCGTTCCGCCAGCAGGACTTTGGGCGGGTGGTTGTCCACCCAGACGGAGAGCACAGACGGCTTGCCAATGTTGCCCGCTTCATCGATGGAGCGGGTCCATAAATCATAGGGACCGTTGGGCAGATCCTGCGTATGCCAGAGCATGGACCAATCGCCTGCGTGGGAGGTCAGATTCTGCCAACTTGCCCCTGAATCGGTGGAGACCTGCACAAGGGAGACCCCGGAGGTGTCATCGTCAGAGTGTCCCGCCAGGTTCACACTGCCATGCAAGACCGCCCCGCCACTCGGCTTGGAAAAGCCGGAGGTGGGCGGCGCCGCATCCACGGACACGACCCCGGTCTTGAGTGTTTTGTTACCCGCCACATCCACGGCCTGCACCGCAATGGGATACACGCCGTCTCCCAAACGAATGGGCAGTGTGTTCCAGGTGGCGCCTTCATCCAGGCTACCCTGGATCGACTCCAGGCCGGAGATCGCATCGCGGGCCTCCGCCCGGACCGAGACAGGCGAACGATGCCAGCCGTGGTCCCCATCCGCCGGCGGCAGCAAGAGGTCCAGATCCGGTGGGGTGGCATCCAGTTTCCAGGTGGAAAGGCCGCTGGCCGTCCGCCCTGTGGCGGAGACTGCCGTGTAATGAGCCGTTCCAATGCCTTCGGTCAAGGAAAGGGTGCAGGAGGCCCCGCAGGTAAACGGAACGCCCTCCAGGTCTCCCCGAATGAAGACATCCCATCCCTGTGGATCGCTGGCATGCAATATCAAAGCGGCACCCTTCCGACACCACCCCTCCCTCCCTGCCAGTTCACAGGACACCTGACCTGACAGCACCGGCGGCAGGGGCGTCGCGGTGGGCGTGCGAGTCGGGGTGGAGGTTGCAGAGGAGGTGGGAGTCGGAGAGGCGACAGGCGTCCGGGTGGGATTTGGAGGGAGGGTCGGGGTTTGTGTCCCAGGCGGGGTCGGGAAGGACGTGTAATACCCGGAGGGCGTCGCCGTACTGGCCGGCGTGGGAGGCGTGACCGTGTAATACACATCCACGGAACGAAATGGGACGAATCCCCCCTCGGCGGTCAGGGACCAGGTCCGGCAGCCCGCAGGTACGGCCAGATCCACGCTGATGAACCCCGGATACCCGCTGCCCGGGCCTGAATACAGGTCGCTTACACTATAGGACGAACAAGCCTGCAAGATAGCGCTGCCGATCCCAGCATCATGGGAGAACGCAATCATGACCTCGAAGTAGGCCACGTCGCGCGCAAAAATCCCGCTCACCGTTCCCCCGCTGCCCAGCACGGTCACCCACTCCTCGCATGAACCCATACAATTGGCCCCACCCTCTTCGGGCGGAAGGGAAGAACCATCCCGGTGTGTGAGATAGAAGTATTGGGCCGGACCGTTCCAGTCCAGGTAGCCCATATCATGCGCCTGGTCGTAGGTGCGTCCCTCCTGCAGCGCGAAGGCCTGTGGAGGTACGGCATTCGTGAAGGCTGCGGTCTGGATCAACAACAGAATGGCAATGAGAACGATACGAATCCGCGACATATCCCTAATATCCCTGAAAATCGCGCAGGCCCAGATGGAAGACCAGGAAGAACAAAGCCGCCAGGCACAGACCTGCCAGGACCAGCATGAACAAAAATCGCGCGGGGAGTAAAAATCCCAACGCCCACCCGACCAGCAGGCCGATCAAAAAACCAAAACCGAGCTTGAACACGTTACCTCTTCCTTTCCGCTTCCAGGATCCCCTTCAGTTGCTGCGGGCCGATCTCCCGCCAGTACCCGATCTCGGTCAGCACCAGGTGATATTCCCAGAGCAGTCCGGGCAGGGACAGGGACTCAAACCAGGCGCCCAGGACGGCCCGCAGATGGCCCTCCACCCGGACCCAATCCCGGCATGCGCCCGGGCTTTTGATGTCGATTGGATGGCAATGAGCCGACAACCAGCCCAGGAACATCTCCAGACGGATCCCACTCAACGAACGGGCCTGGTCACAGATACCGGACAGGGCCGCGACGATCAGCGCGTTGCACTCCATCGGCATCAACCCTTCCCGGACGAATCACGATGATCCATCTGACACCAGACAAAGATCACGAAGAACGTCCCAAAGCCAGCCAGGGTCAGCGCCATGGCAAAGCCCAATGGGAGCAGCACGAATTTCAGGAGAAGGAGTGACATCAGAAACCCAGGCGCCTTTCGTCCTCAGTGGGAATGGGTTGGGAAACCTTGGCGGTTTGATGATCGATGCGCGCCGCCAGGAACTCGTCCAACAAGCGGGCCAGGGCGGATGGCAGCCTCTGTTCCAGAACCCGGGAGGCCCGCTCCTGCCAGCCGTTGGCGGGCAGGTAATCTTCAGGATGACCGGCAATGACCTCCCCGATCAGGCTTCTTACCCGCTGGTCATCCGCCCTGGGCAGGGGGCGGATCTGCGTCAGGGTCGGGGGCTGCCAGCGCCCGCCGATACGCGCCCGCAGCCAGCATTGCAGCGAGGGCAGGTCCAGGGTCATGGCCCCGTAACGCAGGCTGGAATTCAGGGTGGCGCGGATCAGGTCTGCATCCTCCGGGTCGGGGGAGAAGAACATCTGGGTCGAGGTGTTGGCCAGCAGAGCCTGGACGACCGGTTCCATGCCCTCCACTTTGCGCATCATCGAGAGGGATTGCGCCAGCACGAACACGCGCGCGCCGAACTTGGCGCCCTCCGAGAGCAGCGCCTCCAGGCGCATGCCGGAGGCAATCTCCTGGGCCTCGTCCACGATGAAGTAGAAGGGGATGGGGTTGTCGAGGGTGGCCTTGCGATAGGCGGCATCGAAGACGTTGTACAGGACCGAGGCGGTCAGGCGCGCACCCTCGCGCCCCATCTCGCCGGACGGCAGGCGCAGGATGATCCAGCACTTCTCCTCCACCCAGCGCTGCAGGTCCGCAAAGCCGTCCTGATGCATGGCCGAAAACAGCCAGGGCGAGAGTTCCAGCGCCATGACCTTGGAGAGCACCGGGCTGATGACCTCGGTCACCCAGCCCTGGCTCCACTTGTCGCCCTCGCCGGTCTGGCCGAGCAGGGCATCCAGGGCCAGCGCGCCCATGCGCTCCCCGGGCGGCAGCAGGGACATGGCCTGGTGCCGCCAGTCCTTGTTGAAAGCCATAAAGACCACGTGCAGGAGCCCCAGTCCGTCCGCATGATGCTGGTTCCAGACGTGCGCCAGGCGGAACAGGCCCAGCAGGGCGGCCTGCATGCGCGGACCCCAGTAATCATCCCAGATGCGACGCCCCACCTGGACGATGGCATTGCCTGCCCAGGTGAAATCGGGCACGGCCAGCAGATTGAGCGGGATGACCATCGGCTGGTCGGGTGTGACCACCCGCAGCCTGCGGATGGCAGCCTGCCGCTGGGGCTCGGGCAGGCGGGCCACCGCATCCAGGAAGGCGTCCGCCAGCGAGACGTGCGGATCGACCAGGAAGAGGCCCGGGGCCTCCTCCCCCCTGGCGATGAACTGCTCCAGCATGGCGAACACGAACGAGGACTTGCCCGAGCGGCTGCCTCCCGTGGCCAGGCCATGTCCGTCGGGATCCACCCCGACCGCCTCGCCGGTGGCAACGCTTTGGCCGATCTTGAAATTCGCCTCCAGCAGCGGCCGGGCGGGCGGCGGGGCCGGGACCTCCTGCCAGACGGCCCGATCCAGCAGGCCGCTGCCCTCCCCGAGTTGGAGCGGGGCGATCAGCCCGGCCAGGTCGCCGGCCGGCATCGGAAACCCCAGCCTGCATATCCCGGGCCAGGAAGAGGAGAATTCCTCCCAAGCCTGTTCGCCCGCCAGCAGGGGCAGGTCGAGCGGATCGGACAGGCTCAGGGCAGCCTTGAACAGGGGTTCCCGTGTGCGCCTTTCGAGCACTTCAGCGGGGACCGAACGCCAGGCCAGCCAGTCCCGCAATCCCCAAGCCGCGGACAAGCCCAGGCCGCCTCCTGCCAGGACGCCGGTCATTCCGAAGAGGGCCGGCAGCCAGCCCGCGCTCCAAGCCCCACCGCACACCCCGGCCAACAGAAATCCGAGGGTGAGCATGGCGCGCAGGAAGGCCAGTTGCATGCCCCAAGGATTGGGAGCCTGGCCCTCCACGCCGCCTTCGGTCCCGTAGGAATAGGCGGCCAGTGCGCGCAGCCGCTCCTGCAGGCGGGTCTCGTTTCCAAGCAGCCAGAGTTGGAGGCGCACCTCCCGCCCCTGGCGCGCTGCACTGAGCAGCCTCCCGCCCACAGCCAGCATGGGATCGCTGTCCGGGGCGGAGGCAATCAGGGCCGGCAGCTTTTGATCTGTCCGCAGCGCGTATCGACCAGCCTGGAGAGCAACATCCTCCAGCCGGCGCCAGCGCGACTGCTGGCCGGTCAGGGCGGACCAGGATTGCACGACCCCTTCCGCCCCATTCGGCGGGACATACAACCGCACCCGCAGCCCATCGGAGGAAGCCAGCCATTCGATCACGGAGGGAAACGGCAATTGGCCGATCCAGCCCATGATCTGGGGGCGCAGGTCGTCCAGGGCGTGCGGGGCGAAGAGCAGTTCCCAGCCCTGCCAGCGGCCCCGGCACAGGGGACAATCTCCCGGCGCGGGGGCAAATTCATACCCGCATTGCGGGCACAGATAGGGACGGGAGGAGGAGATCATCGGAGGCCTTGCCGGGGGAATGACATGGGCGCATGATAAAAAAGGACGCAGGCGGGTCCTGCGTCCGTGTCGGTAAGGGGATCAAGCAGGCTTAATCCATGCCCAAATCTCCTCGAAATCCTGCCGGGGATTTTCTCGTTCGATCCTCTTTCGTTCGAGGGCCTCCTGGAAGGCGCACCACCACCAGCCCTTGAGAGAATAGCCCGTGTCCCGCAGGACCTGGCGCGCCGGCAGGCTTGCACAGAAGCTCAATTCCGCATGGCCTTCCCATCGGACGTGGACTATCTCTCCACGCAATGCGACCTGGATCATCGGCCCTCCTGCCCGGGTTTGACGGCCACCGCCATGAGGTGGCCACTGATGCCCAGCAGGTGGGGCTCAGACTCCAACGAACGGGCCAGGTCGAGCAGCCACTCGCGCGTAAATGGGTCGCGCCAATGGCGGGAGAACTCGTCGCCGCACAGGCGAGCCGGGCCCTCCACC
>CALFXA010000127.1 GCA_937928015.1 uncultured Anaerolineales bacterium
GATATCCACTCGTGACTGGAGTTCAGACGTGTGCTCTTCCGATCTCCTGGTGCAAAGCATGTCCGCCTGGGAGAACGTGGCCTTCCCGATGCAGTTCGCTGGAGTGGCTGCGGCTCGACGCAGGGAGCGGGCCACGCACTTGTTGTCTCAGGTGGGCCTTGCCGAACGCAGCCATCATAAACCGAACGAACTTTCGGGCGGTCAGCAGCAACGCGTGGCCATCGCCCGCGCCCTGGTCAATGACCCCGCCCTAATCCTGGCCGACGAGCCGACGGGCAACCTCGACACTTCCAGCGGCGTGACCGTCATGCAGATGCTCTCTGATTTGCACCGCAACGGCCGAACCGTGCTGGTTGTGACCCACGATCCGCGCATGACGCGTTTCGCCACCCACAAGATCTTCCTGCTGGACGGGAAGGTGGTCAGCGAGGCCGAGTACCAGTCCGCCGCGCTGGAGACCCCGTTGCCGTCCGATTAAGTAAATGGAGTACAAATGAAATTCGGGATGAAATCGCTCCTCTCTGCCCTGCTGGCATTGGCCATTTTGGCGGGCTTAAACTCCCCTGCCTATGCGGCAACCATCGAATCGATATATCCAACCCAGGTTTCCAATGATATGAACAGCACGATCACGGTGACGGGTACTGATTTTGACCCTTCTGCTGTCGTGTATCTGAATGCCACGCCTCTCGCTACGACATTTCTGGACCCTGCTACCTTGACCGCCATTGTCCCTGCTGGTATGGCTCCCGATAAATACTCCGTGACTGTTCGCATTAATAACAGCGATGCAACTGGCGGACCACTGACTTTGGTGGTTTATCCCCCGATTGTAGTTCCCCCCACATCCACGCCCTCCTTCAGTCGCCCGCAATTGGTGATTGGGTCTTATCGAGCCAATGTGTCGGTGGTAACTTCTGGAGAGGATTTCAAGCTCAACATCGTTTTCGACAATGCGGGCGCGTCGGATGCCTCGAATGTCCAGGTTACTTTCTCCTCCCCCGACCTGGTCCCAACCCGAACGGGCGGCGTGATTGCGTTGGGCGGGATTTCGGCTGGCGGCCATGCCAGCGCCTCCCAGACTTTTCTCGCCCTGGACTCGGTCTACGGAAAATCCGTGGTGGTGATCGATGTTACTCTGACCTACTATGATCCTGCGGGAACTGCTTATTCCGATAAATTCTCGTTGAGCCTGTCCGCTGGCGGGGGGTCCAGCGTTGTTTACGCCACCGCCACGCCGACCGGGGTCAAGACCGCGCAACTGGTCATCACCAGTTATGTTGCCAGTGTGGACCCGCTCGAACCAGGCGAAACCTTCAAACTGACTATGACGGTCGAGAACATGGGAAACTCTGGCGCCAAGAGCGTCACCATGATCGTGGGGGGAGGCTCCTCGGGTGATAGCGGCGGCACGCCCCAACCTGGCGGCGTCTCGGGTGGCAGCGGTGAATTCACCAATTTTGCACCAGTTGGTACTTCGAATATTCAATCCCTGGGTAATCTCTCTCAGGGCGGAAAATTGCAAGTCTCGCAAAACCTGATCGTCAACGTTTCCACCGCGCCTGGCGCGTATCCCATGAAGATCACCTTCTCCTACGTCAACGACAAGGGCGAAGTGGTAAACGATGACCAGGTCATCACTTTGCTGGTGTACAGCCTGCCTAAAGTGGACATCGGTTTTTATCGCGACCCTGGCTCACTGTCCGCGGGGCAGCCCAATGCCTTGCCCATCCAGGTGGTGAACCTTGGCAAGCGCACCGCCGTGTTGGGAAATATGACGTTAGCCACTGATAACGGGACCATGGAAATGGAGACCGCCTTGGTGGGTTCGCTCGACGCGGGCGGATACTTCACCTTTGACGGGTCCGTCATCCCCGATACGGCTGGACCCTTGAACCTGACCCTGACCATCGAGTATACCGACGACTTCAACCAGTCCCGCACCATCACCAAGACCCTTGGCCTGACCGTCGAGGAAAGTTCTGTTGATCCCACCCTTGGGCCTGGCATGGAGGGCGGCGGGGGTGGGGGAGGTGGCGGTGGCGGAGAGATGGTCGTCCCGCCCAGTGAAGAAACCTTCATGCAAAAAGCCTGGCGTTTCATCCTGGGCTTATTTGGTCTGGATAGCGGGACGCCTTCCAGCACTCCCACCATCGAGGGCGGACCGACTGAGATGCCCATTCCGATTCAGCCAGGTGGCGGCGGTGGCAAAGGATAGGCTGTGAATTTCTTCGATCTGTTGCGGCTCATTACGGGCAACCTCAACCGCCGTAAGGCGCGCGTGGCGTTGACTGCCATTGGCGTCGTGATCGGCACGGCGGCGGTGGTGATTCTCGTGTCGCTGGCCATCGGTTTGCAGAAGAACGCCAACGAGCAGCTCTATGGCATCGGCGACCTGACCCTCATCCAGGTCTCGCCTTCGTACGGCGAGGGCGGCATGATGATGGGCGGCGGCGGATTTGCTATGGGCGGTGGCGGGGGAGGCGGTGGCGGGTCTGACCTGCCCAAATTGACCAACACCGCGTTGGACGAGATTCGGGCCATCCCAGGTGTGGTGGCTGTCATCCCGCAGGAATATTTTTATTCCATGATGATCATGAAATACCAGCGCCTCGAAGGCAATTCGAACCTGCGCGGCGTGGATGCTTCCGACCTTTCGCTGCTGGGATTGGAAGCGCAACAGGGCAGCACGGAGGTAAATCGGGGCGGCGTGGTGATTGGCGCGATGGTGGCGGCCAACTTCTATGACCCACGTATGCGTCCAGGCCAGGAGCCGCCTCCGCCGCCCGACCTGTACGATCAGCAGATTCAGATCACAGCCGTCAAGTGGGACGCGGAAGGTAACGAAATTCGCAAGAACCTGAGCATGCGCGTAACAGGTGTGTTGACCGAGAAAGGCGATGACTCGGATTGGTCGGTGTTCATCACGTTTAACGATATCAAGATGTTGAACGAGTGGACCAACGGGACCAAGATCAACTACAACAAGGACGGCTATAACCAGGTCGTCGTCAAGGTGGCGGATGCCAAGCAAGCGCTCGATATTGCCGACCAGATCACAACGATGGGCTTTCAGGCCTATAGTATGCAATCCTTCGTCGAAGGCTTGAACAATTTCTACATGGTATTGCAGGTCATCTTCGGCGGCATGGGCGCAATTGCGCTGCTGGTGGCCGCCATCGGAATCGCCAACACAATGACCATGTCTATTCTGGAGCGCACGCGCGAAATCGGCCTGATGAAGGCGGTCGGTGCAACCAACCGTGACGTGCTGTCGATCTTCCTCGGCGAGGCGGCGGGCATCGGCTTCCTCGGCGGACTGGGCGGCGTGGTCATTGGCTGGCTGGCGGGGCAGGCCCTCAACGTGCTGGCCATCGTCTATCTGGCGAATCAGTCCACGCAGCAGGGCGGACCTCCGCCGAGTGTGGCGGTCTATACTCCTGCCTGGCTCCCTCTGTTCGCGCTGGCCTTTGCCACGTTCATCGGGATGCTCTCAGGGTTGTATCCCGCCCTTCGCGCGGCGACCATGATCCCCGTCCAGGCGTTGAAGTACGAGTAACCATATCTGGCCGTCGCCGTGGAAAAATCCCATATCTGGCGCTTGACTTACTAGAACAAAAGTTCTAAAATAAGGACATTGATTATCCAAATTTACCCAGGAGAAAAAATGTCCAAGCGAAATGTTGTCCACGTCGAGATTCCCGCCAGCAGCGTGGGAGATTCCGCCAAGTTCTACGAAGCCCTCTTCGGCTGGAAGATGCAGCACGTGCCCGAGTTTAACTACACCATGTGGGCGGATGGGGCTGGCTTCGGCGGCGGCTTTAATCAGGTGTCCGCAGAGTACCCCGTCGGCCAGGTGCTGGTCTACATCGACAGCGACGACATCGAGGCTGATTTGAAACAGGCAGTGGCGCTCGGTGGGACGGTGGTCCAGCCCAAGATGGAGATCCCCGGCGTGGGTTGGTTTGGCCTCTTCAAGGACCCGACGGGCAATATCCTGGCGTTGTACACCAGCTTGGATCCCAGCTTCAATAAGTAATTCGTTTTAATTTTGTGACGGATTGAACTCTCACCGCGAAGCCGTGCATCCTCTGGCAGGCTTCGCGGTTTTGGTTAATTCCGCGCTGAGCAAAGTCGAAGCGCGTTGATGAGAAGAAAAAGGAATTTCCATGTATGCAATGACTGGACGATTGGTGGCTCAATTGGGCAAGCGCGGTGAGCTGGTCCACATCCTCAAGCAGGCGGCGGACCTGGTGGGTGAGTTGCCTGCCTGCCGTATGTACATCGTCTGTGAGGACCTCTCGAACGATACGCATGTGTGGGTCTTTGAGGCCTGGGAAGATCGCGAGGCCCACGATGCCTCCCTGACCGATGAGCGGGTCCGTGCCTTGATCTCCGAAGCCCGACCGCTGCTGGCTGCCGCTCCCGACGGCGCGGAGCTGGAAGTGGCTGGCGGTTACGGGATTTAAAATCGGTTCTTGACGCATGTCTGTCACGGTGGTATCCTTGCGCGCAATGTCCAGACAGCTCATCGTTGATGTGACCACCACTACCACTCGTACCAATTCGGTGACGGGGCGTTGGTGGTTGCCTGATGAACTGCAACAGGTTCAAGCAAGCTAAACACACCAAACGCCCCGAGAAATCGGGGCGTTATTTTTACCTCCAGGAGAATTCATCATGTCCGTATCCAACGCCACCCCCGTCCTCGCTGTGGATGAAAAGAACCTCATCCCCGTCAGTGACCACCTCAAGCAGATGGCCGATATCCCGCCTTCCCGCATGTTTCTGATCAATAAGTCGCTCAAGGTGTACCTGGAAAAGAATCCAGGCGCGAAGGTATTCGACGCCTCTCAGGGTGACGGTGGCGCCTCCCTGCCTGGGACGCCCAAGGCCATTCTCGAACGGGCCGCGCAGTTACAGATCGAGCATGGCACCGCCTACGACATGCCTTTCGGAACGGATGCCTATCGCAAGGCGGTGGTCGAGAAATACTGGAAGCTGGATGCGGACCTGGGAGTGGGTCCCGCCAATGTGCTGGGCACCTCGGGCGGACGTGATGCGCTGGTCAAGGCCTACCAAGCGATGATGGCGCTCGGCTATGGCCGTCAGGGCGATCTGATCATGGTCTCGCGCGTGCCGTGGATCTCGTACAACTGGGGGCCGTACAACGTCGGCGCGAACGTGCTGTGGGCGCCTGGTGACCCCGCTCAAGGTTGGGCCTATTCTGAGGATGCGATCCGCGAGAGTGTGAAGTTCGCCGAGTCGAAGGGACGCAAGATCACGGGGCTGGTCATCACCAATCCCGATAACCCCACTGGCCTGACTATCTCGGTCGAGAAGCAGGTTTCGCTGGCCAAGGCAGCTCTCGAAGCGGGCGTGGCCTTCGTGCTCTTCGACTGGATGTATCACTACGTCACCGACGAATCGCCCATGGACCTGAACTCTTTCCTCAAGTATTTCACGCCCGAGGAGCGCAAACGCTTGATGTTCCTTGACGGCCTGACCAAGTCGCTGGGCGCGTCGAACATCCGTAACTGCCACCTCATCGCGGATGAGAGCGTGATTAAGTTCATCGTGGCGCGCGCCTCGCACACCGTCATGCCCACTTTCTATTCGCTGGCCGTGGCGATGGCCGCCTATGAGATGGGCTACATGGAAGCCGCCAAGACCATCATCGAGCCGACCAACGCCAGCCGTGTCGCGTTGAAGAAACTGCTGGCCGAGAGCGGATTGCAGCACATCATCGGCAAGGGCTACTATGCCTTCATCAACGTCGGCGAGTTCATCCAGGCCAAGGGCTGGGCGGACAGCGAACCACTCGGTCAGTATCTGGCCGAGAATCACGGCGTGGCCATCGTGCCAGGCGCGTTCTTCTCGCCCTTCGGTGCGGACTGGGTGCGCTTCTCGTATGCCACGCCCGTCGAACGCACGGAAGGTGCCTTCCAGCGATTGATGGAAGGATTGAATTCGCTCAAGGGTTAAAAATTCTGGACACGGATTGCACGGATTCTCGTGGAGTGGATTTTAAAGGGAATCCGTGTTTATTCGTGTAATCCGCTAAATCCGTGTACGGATAAAGTTTGTTTATTTTTGTTAATCTCTGGTGAAACTATGCCCTCTAAAAAATTTGCCGACAAATACCTCCTCGCCGTGGAGCAGGCCATCAAAGAAAAGCCGCAAGGCGGCCTGAACGGCTTCGAGCAGGAATGGAATCTGCTCGATGAAGACCTGCGCCCGCTGCTGACCGTCGGCGCGGGACCCAGCCAGCAATCCTTCGTCGATTACCTGCGCGCGGACTGTGTCCCGCACTGGCAGGCGCAATTCAGCCAGCTCGAAGTCTTCCACTGGATGATCGAATGGGCCACGCGTCCGTATTACAGTCCGCGTGGCGCGATCTACGAGGCGCGCCTGATGGAGGCCGCGCTGATCAACTCTCTGCATCGGGCGGGTGTCAACTTTGGCGAGCGACTGCATTATTGGCACGGCAACCTGTTGTTCCTGACCGACATCGGCCATCACTCCATCCCTGGAAATTGGGCCATCGCCAAGCGGCGCTATCTCGAAAAATGCGTGGACCTGTATGGGGACACGCTGGCGACCACGGGCATCCACACTAACATGTCGCTGCCCGACCCGCTCTTCGCCTGGGACTTCATGCACCTGCCGTCCAACGAGCGCGGTGATCACCACCTGGACGAATTCAAGTCCGAGTTTTACATCACGGCCACGCGCCTGTTACGCGCCTTTGCCTCGCTCTTCATCGCCACCACCGCCTCGACGCCGATGCAGGCCGAGGTCCGCGGCGGGCGGGCAGTCGTCGCGCTGACCGAGTTCGACTCGATTCGCAACCTGACCTTCCCCAATCCGCCCAGCATCGATCTGCCCGACCTCTATCGTTCGTACAACGATTACCTGCAAATCTCCTACGACCTCGTGCGGCGCGGCGTGCGTTTTGGCAACAACAACTGGACGCCCGTCCGCGCGCGCTCGTTCGCCGATCCCGTCGAGCGCATTATTTCCACCACCAGCGACCAGCTTACTTCGCTCTACGCACGTGGGTTGTTCGCCGTGGGCGAGGCCACTCCGCCCGAGGAGATGGCCCTGCAGATCGAGAAGCAGAATCTGATGGCTCGTATTAATCTGCCGATGGGACGTGTGGAGATTCGCACCGACGAGGGTGGTCATAGTCTGGACCTCGACATTGCCAACCTGACCCTCAAGCATCTCCTGCTCCTGCGCATCTACTCCGACCCGCAGTTTGCACGCTCCTTCCGCTACGACCGCGAGGACATCGCCCGCGCCCGCGCTAATGAGCATCTGACGGCCCAGCATGGTCTGCGCGCCGAGATCGAGAATCCGCTGACGGGCAAGCCGATCTCCATGCGTGCCTTCCTCAAGTGGACCCTGAACGAGGTCAAGCCATTGGCCGAAGCGCTCGGCTGGTGGGGCGACCTGACCCCGCTGGTGGAAATGTCCGAAGGCGGACGCAATACCTCCGAGAAGATCCGCGCCCGTCTGCACATAGAACTGGGCGGCAACGACGAAGTCCCGCTGACCCTGTTGCGCGAATTGTTCTACGAGCGCGAGGTGCAGGTCAAGGCCGACGTGGAACGTATCGCCGTCGATTATGGCTCGCTTGGCGCGGATGCGTCCAAGATCACTGAGTTTCTGCAGCGCAGCCGTGATGCCGTGCGTCAGGCGTCCGTGCCGATTTCCTTCCGCACACGGACTCAGGCCGTGGTCGAGGTTTCCTACCCCGACAAGACCAGCGAGATCCTCGACCTGGCCCAGCAATTGATCCGCATCCCGTCGGTCACCGCCTGCCCGAACGAACGCCTGGACGAGGTCCATCGCGCGGGGTCACTGGTGGATGACTATCTGCGCGGTGCGGGCCTGGAAGTCAAATACTTCGACGGCAAGTATCCCGCCGTGTATGCGAAATTTCCCTCGCCCGATAATGGGAAAGGGGCTGGAGAGGGCGAGATCCTTCTGACGGGCCACTTCGACGTGGTCGAGCCTGAGCCCGACGATGCCCAGTTCATGCCGCGCATTGACGGCGATTACCTGTGGGGTCGCGGCGCCGCGGATATGAAGACGGTTGTGGCGACTTACATGGTGTGGATGAAGGATCGGATGAAATCGGGCAAACCGTTCCCGAATATTGCCCTGATGCTGGTTGGCAATGAAGAAAACGGTGAAGCCGAATCGTGGGGGACGCCGCATGTCCTTGCCGAACTGAGTAAGGGCGATCCGTCGGGTCGCCCCTATGCGCCCGCTCTTTTCGTCGCAGGCGAACGCACGGGCGAGAAGGGCAGCGAACTCTTCGGCGAAATTTGCGTGGAGAATCGCGGCGTGATGCGCTTCGATGTGCTGGCACGCGGCGCGAAGGGTCACAGCGGTGTGGCAGGGACGGGTGACCTGAGCGAGAAGTTGATCGCGGCCCGCTCGGCGCTGAACGAACTCTTTGCCCAGCATCTCACGCTCAAGTCTGCGGACGGCTGGCAATCGCAGGCCAAGTTCCCGTTCATCAACGTCGGCACGCCTGGCGTGTATAACGTCACCGCCGCGGAAGGCATCCTGGGTGTGGAAATTCGCCCCATCCCGCAGGATGACGTCGAAGGCTTGAAGTCGAAGATCGACGCCTATTGCGCCGAGAACGGTCTCGAACTGCGCATGAACGTCATGGAAAACGGCGTGGCCTGTTCGCCTGATAATCCCGCGCTGGCCGCTTTGCTCGAAGCGGTGAGGCTGGCTTCTGGCTCCGAACCAAGAGTCGGGCGCAAGCTGCCAGGCACGAGCGCCCGCTTCGCTCCTGGCGGTCAGGCCGTGGTCTGGGGGCAGACGGGCATCGGTCCGCACGCCAGGGATGAGCGGCACTTTATTCCCAGCATCGAACCATATTACAAGTCGCTGAGTGAACTGGCAAAATTGTGGACTAGGGATTAGGCTGGATCGTCTCGCCTTCATTGCAGTCCGTGATGAAGTTTGACCCGCTGCCGACGGGCAGCAGGCAAGTCATGACGTAACCATCCGCAAAACGGATGGTTACGTCCAGCGCCCCTGCCGAGAGCGCGGACCAGCGCGGATACAGCTTATAGTCCACGCCGAAATGATCTTGCAGGGCGGGAACTTTCTTGAGCGGCAGATGGGACCAGGCTGAGGAGTCGGTAGAAGCGGCTCGCAGGTAAGTATCTAATTGAGTGAGTGACTGCTCGGCAGGGGAATCCATGTGTCCGAGGAATCCAGGAACGAACCCGACCAGGACGACGATCAGGATGTGCCGCATCCAGTGTTGTCGGCGGATTTTGGGTTCCTCCTGCTGAATCGTCAAGTGGCGATGCGCCGCCCAACGCAAGCCCCAGGCGGCCAGCATGTTGACGCCCACGAGCGGGATGGCAGTGACGATGGACTGCACGGTGATCGAGCTGTTGCCTGCTCCAGACTGGACGAGAAACACGACGATTAGCAGCAGGGTGAAGATGATCCCGCCGCCCACGATGCCTGCATATTCTTCCGTGAACCAGGCCGCAATCGCACCAAAGGCGGCGAAGGCGAGGCCGTAGCCCGCCCACATCCCCAGGGTGCGCGGCCAGTCCACGCCCAGCGGAAGCCTGGGATAGGAAATCACATTGACGAACGTCAGTGTGAACGTGTAGAGGGTGGCGATCAGCGCGCCGTACAGGGCGGCTGGGATCATGCGCTTGCTGCGATCGGACAGGCTTTCTTCCTGGAAATGTGTCTTCAAGTTTTCAAGGATGTTCTTGAACATGGCTTCGATATTTCCTAATGTTTGAAATGGATGAAAATACGCCCAAAGTTCTTGTCGTCTTTTTCGACGCGGTGATATAGCTTTTTAATATGACCCTGATTGAGGAAGCGTAGCACCTTTTTCTTGAGCTGTCCGCTGCCTTTGCCAGGGATGATTTCCACCAGTTCGATGCGGCGTTCGACCGCCTCCTCAATGATGCGATTGAGTTCGGCGTCGATCTCCTTGCCGCGGTTGTAGATGTCGTGCAGATCCAGTTTGAGCTTGGCCATTATTTCTTGGGTAGAAAACCAAAGGGCGGACGCTGGTTGAGTTTGAGCAGGTACGCACCCATATCGGTGACGTGCAATGCCGTGACCGAACCCGTATCGCAGGCCAGCCGTTGGAAGTGGTCGAGCGGCAGTCCGAGATAATAGGCCACCGCCAGCTTGATCGGGTCGGCATGGAAGACGCAGGCCACGATGTCCCTAGGCTTGTATTTCGCGCAGATCTCGTTCAGCGTGGTGGCAATGCGCGTTTGCACCTGCTGGAAGGTCTCCCCGCCAGGGTGTCCCGCACGCGACGGCGCGTTCTGGACGATCTTCCAATATTTGGTCAGTGCGATGCGGCGGATGGATTGTCCCTGCCATTTGCCGATGTCCGACTCAAGCAGCCCAAGAGTCTGGATGATCTCCAGTTTGCGGGCGGATGCGATGGGCGTCGCCGTCTCCATGGTCCGTTCCAGCGGACTGGAGTAGATCGCCTTGAGCGGCACATCCTTGAACGCTTCACCCAAGGCCTGAGCCTGACTCTGACCCTTTTCATTGAGATGCACCCCAGGCGTGCGCCCTGCAAACCTGCCTGTCTTGGTGTATTCGTTTTCGCCGTGACGGATGAGCAGTAAAAGTGGCATAGTTACCTATTTTGTTTAATTCTCTGGTAGTTTCTTGTACCAATTTCCGAATGAGACGATAATCGTATAGTAAGCATAAACATATTTCAATCCTACCAAGGTTGTTGCACTAATTATTACACATACTAAAATAATTTTTGGAAATGCTTCTGGATAAAAAAATAAATAATATCCAATTCCGCTGTAGGCTATAGAAAGAAAATAAGCAATTGTAAATGGCCAGGTAGGTAGATTATCTTCTTTTATTCTCTCTAAGAATAATGGAGCTAAAATAATTGTTCCTGAAACACCAATTCCAGATAGTGTTCCAAGCCAATCATCATTAATTGTTTTCGCTAGTTGAAATGCGCCTGTTGAAATGAGTAAGGAAGCAGGAATATATAGAGCACCGAATAACATTTTTCGAACTAAGTTTTTTGTTATTCTTAAGTCTAATCTTGATGATAGGCGAGTTAATGTTTGGGGTTGATCCTTATAAGCGGTTATTACTGCTAATATAGTTACAATTACGGATGTAGAAACCCATAAAACAGTATGGTTTATCTCCAATAAGTCTGCTATTTTGCTGCTAAAAATACTTGCAATTAACAGCAATAGCATTTCGGCTACAGAAAAGATCGCAATAAGTTTTTTGTTTTCCATTCCATCCTCATTATTATTGCGTAGTCTTTGTTGGGAATTTACTTAATCTTTCTCTTCATTTCAATAATCTGTTCTTCGCTCAGGGCAGGGATATCCTCGCGGCGCTCGATGTTGAGCGCTTTGCGTTGGGCTTCGCGCCAGGCTTCGAGGCGGGCGGTGACTTCCGCTTCGTAGCCTTCCTGCGACGGCGCGTAGAAGTAGGTGCCCAGTAAGCGTTTGGGCAGATATTGCTGTGGGACGAAATGTCCCTCGCTCTCGTGCGGGTAGACGTAGTCCTTGCCGTGGCCCATCGCGGCGGCGTCGCGGTTGCCGTCCATCAGATGGCGCGGCACGGAGACTTGTCCCTCTTCCTCGATCTTCTTCATGGCCTTGAAGTATGCGCCCGCACTGTTCGACTTGGGCGCGGTGGACAGGTACAGCGTGGCCTCGGCGAGGGGATAAATGCCTTCGGGCAGACCGATGTAATCGAAGGCGCGCGCGGCGGACTCGGCCACCACCAATCCCATCGGGTCGGCCAGGCCGATGTCCTCGCCCGCCAGGATGATGAGTCGGCGCAGGATGAACTTGGGATCCTCGCCCGCGTAGATCATCTTGGCCAGCCAGTAGAGCGCGGCGTCGGGGTCGCTCCCGCGCACTGACTTGATGAAGGCACTGATGGTGTCGTAGTGCGCGTCACCGTCCTTGTCATACAACACGGCGCGGCGCTGGATCGACTCTTGCGCCACGTCCAACGTGATGTGGATGACGCCGTCCGCGTCGGGGGCAGTGGATTCCACGGCCAGCTCCAGGGCGTTGAGCGCGTTACGCGCGTCACCGCTGGAAACCTCGATTAAATGGGATCGGGCCTCGGGGTCGATGACGATATTCTTGGTCCCGTAGCCGCGCTCCTTGTCGCTGAGGGCGCGGTCGAGCAGGATGCCCGTCTCCTGCTGATTCAAATTCCGCAACTGGAAGACGCGCGAGCGCGAGATGAGCGCCTTGATGACCTCGAAGTAAGGGTTTTCGGTCGTGGCGCCGATCAGGGTGAAGGTGCCGTTCTCGACGTGCGGCAGGAGCGCGTCCTGTTGGGCCTTGTTCCAGCGGTGGACCTCGTCCACGAACAGAATGGTGCGCTTGTTGTGCAGGCGGCGGCGTTCGAGCGCCTCGTCGATGACGACACGCAGTTCGGCCTTGCCCGCCAGGATGGCGGAAATGGTCGTGAAATGACTCTGGGTGGTGTTGGCGATGACCTGTGCCAGGGTGGTCTTGCCTGTGCCTGGCGGCCCCCACAGGATGATCGACGAGAAGAGCTTATCGGCCTCGATGGCGCGGCGCAGCAACTTGCCCTCGCCGATGATGTGTTCCTGGCCGATGTACTCCTCCAGCGTGCGTGGACGCATCCGCGCGGCCAGGGGAGCTTCGGTCTTCATGCGTTCCTGCATGGCGTGGTCGAATAGGTCGGTCATACCAATGATTATAAATCAATTGGACTGGCCGAGGCGTTGAGGGATTTCGAGCAGGGTGGCCACACTCAGGTCGGGTTGGATGAGCGGCTTTCCGTTGTGGCGGGCGCGGCGCGTCACCCAGATGCTGGCCAGGCCCGCATTCTGCGCGCCCAGCACGTCTGCTTCGAGCGTGTCGCCAACCATCACGGCATCCTGAGCAGGAAGGTTCCAATGCAACAGGGCCAACTCGAAGATGCGTGGATGCGGCTTGCGGTAGGAGCAGGCCGCCGAGGTCAGGATAAAGTCGAAGAACGGCTCGATGTGGAAACGCTCGACCAACTGGAAGACATCCTGATTGTCGCCTGCGTTGGAGACCAACCCCATACGATACCCAGCCGACTCGAGCAGTTTCAGGGTGAGCAAAGCATCCTCTTCGAGGACCCAGTTCTGCTGGGTCACCGCAAAGAGCGCATCCAGCGCGGACCGTATGGCTGAATCCGTTACTTGAACGAATCCCCGCTCGACCAGCATGGCGCGCACCACCGAGAAGTAAGTCGTCTCGAACAGACTCTGGTCACGCTCATCGTGATACTCGTGGACGCGCTCACGGAACTCGGCGGCAAAACTGGACGGCAGGTCCATGCCCTGGTCACGTAGACGCTGCGCCAGGGCCTCGTCAGCGCGGGCCTCATACGGTTTCCAGGGATTGCGGGCGTACATTAGAGTCCCGCCCAGGTCGAATAGAACGGCGCGGATGAATCGGTTCATGATAAGAAAACCCGCCTCACTGTAGTGCGAAAGGCGGGTTTCGTAAAGGGCAAAAGAGTACTCCCTATTGCGCTGGGATGATCAACCACATCAGAATGTACAACCCGATGCCAGGTACACCGCCAGGGATGAGCGCGATAAGGAAGGCGAGTCTGAACCAGGCAGGGCTAATCCCGAAGAATTCGCCCAGGCCGCCGCAGACACCTGCCAGCATACGGTCCGAACGGGACCGCCGCAATGCTGTTCTTTGTGCGTTCATTGGATAAACCTCCGTTCCAAAGTTTGTTCATCCAGATGTACGCCAATATTCTATTGAGGTTGCAAAAACGGCTGTGCAGCAGCCGTTTGGGGGTTAGGGTTTGGGAGAGGGCGGTGGAGGAGGTGGCTGGGTGACGCGGAATAGTCCGCTGATGTGGCCATAGCGCAGGATGTAGTAGTTCATGAGCAGGGTGAAACCGATTACGAGGTAGCCGCCGAACGAAAAGATGCTCGAAAGCAGGTTGAGCAGATTCTGCGCTGTTTCAGGCAGCAGGCCGTATCCGCCCACCCAGAAGAAGGTGTCGATGCCGTCTGCCAGGGCGAACAGAATCAACCCCCACCACGGACGGCTCCACTGGCCGCGCCCAAACAGCAGGGACAGGCGAATCGCCGCGGTGCCCTCCGCCAGGTCAAAGACGGGGTAAAGCATCGTAATGAAGACCACGATCCAATGCGAGTCTTGTCCCAGTCCCGCACCGATTACTAGCTTGGTCAGGAGGGTTGCAGCTCCAAAGGCGACAGCCACCAACAAAAGATAGAAGGCGGTGCGTTTCTTGTCGCTCATGCTGTAAAGCAGGACGAATTGGTAATACAGGGACAGGCCCAGGGCGATGTAGCCCAAAATCCACAGAATATCGATGACTGAGAGTCCCGTCGGATAGGGGCTGGCTGTGATGTCGAGCACGAAGACAATAGCCTGACCAATCACCCAGCACCATAGGCCGACCGTGAAACTCAACCAGACTCGGCGGGGATTCTCGTCCCTGCCGAATTGGCGGGTGACCATGACACCCGCCGTGGCCGCTCCCAGTGATGCCAACAGATTCAGGGAGGAGGAGGCCAGGTAATTCCAGTCCAGGGTGGTCGCGGAGAGAGGTTGGGCTATCGACAGCCAGATCAGCACGGCCACGGCCAGGATCGAGCAGACTCCGATAAACCAGAGGGCTTTTTTAGGTTCGACAGTGGGGAGGCGGGTGGGTTGGTTCATCTACATTCCTGGCGAACTTATTCCGAAAAGGCGGCGGGGATAAGGCGATAAGTTTGAAGCACGGTGCTCTCGTTGGATGAGACACCCGAAAACGTGTCGGTCAATAATTTTTGGGTCAGGTTGTTGCCGATGACGAAATTCATCTGCGCCCCCGCGTTCATCAGGATGGCGCGATAGGCATGGGCGGCAAAGTCGGCATGCAGGAAGAAGTGCGTGTCAGTCAGCGCGCCATTCTCGGCGCGGATTTCCCACTCCCACGGTTGGACCAGATGGTTGATCTCGCGTTCCAATGATTGGAGGAGTTTCTGCCCGACCAGTTCCTTGTAGCGGCACAGGGCGCGGGTTGTCCAATCTGCCGCGCTGTGCTGGAGCAGGCTGCACTGATAGGCTTGTGCCGACGGCTGAACATCGAATGTGATGATGGTACGCGGTGTATTACGATAATCGGCTGGCAGGGCAAGGTCGGGATCGACCTGCACACCCGAGAAAAACACGTCGGCTGGTTTGACATTGCCCTCCCAGAATTGGAGGAAGCCCTGATACGCATCCGAGCGGACCTCGACCAGGCCGCTCCACTTCGAGTCCCGCCACGCCCTGACCTGACCCTTCCAGACTTCTTCCAACTGCAAGGCGGTCACGTTCTGGACCTTGGACTCCATCGAAAGCCATAGCAGACGCAAGGCACGGCTTGGCAGGCGGATGGCGCGGTACTCAGCGGCGGGCAAAATTGAAAACTCGGCGAAAGAAATGGGCTGACTGGTATTCTCCGCAAGTGTGTACGCACCCGCGGGCGAGCCGCCCGCAAAGAGCATCACCGCACCCTGACTGCCTGTGCGCTTCTCGATCAGGCCGCTGAGCTTCTCGTCGCGAAAAGACATCTCGGCGCGCAGCGCAGAGTCGCTTTTTGGCAGTTCATCGGCCTGAGGGAAGAAGTACCACATCTTGACTTATTGTATCCAATCACCGCGAGTTGGAAAACTGTACTTTTGTACCTATCCTGCACCTTTGAGGTAGATACCCTTCGGGTCGAGTTCCTCGCGCAGGATACGAAGTTCCTTTTCGGTGATGGGGTCCGTCGTCCGAATGACGGGAGCCGTCTTCAGGTCCCAGCCTGTGTTGGCCTTGGCATCTTCGACGGTCTTGCCCGCATGCAGGGCGGTCAGGATCATCTCGCCGCTTTCGTCGGGCTCCAACATCCCAATGTCGGTGACGACGGCCAGCATCCCGCCGCCACGCGCTCCCGTGGCTTCACGCGACGTGCGTCCCGTCAGGAAGCCCGCCGAGGTCAGGAAGTCCACTTTTTCGGGGAAGCGGCGCTTCTGATGCGGGGTCATGATGTAGCAGCGATTGGCCCAGGCCGCGATCTCCTGTGAGCCGCCCGAACCAGGCAGACGCACCTTGGGATGCGCGTAGTCACCAATGACCGTGGCGTTGATATTGCCGTACTTGTCGATCTGGGCGCCGCCCATGAAGCCCACGTCCACGTTGCCGCGTTGCAGGTAGTTGGCGAAGATGTCGTACATGCTGACTACCGAGAGCGAGCCGCTCACCAGGGTCGGGTCGCCGATGGAGAGGGGCAGGCGGGCGGGTTCCGCGCCAATCACGCCTGCTTCGTAGATCATCACCAGGTTGGGGGCGTGCGTGCGCTTGGCCAGGTTGCAGGCCAGGTTGGGCTGGCCCACGCCGACGAAGACCACGTCGCCATCGCGCAGCAGGCGCGCTGCATGGATGATCATCAGTTCAGCCGAGGAATAAGTTAGTTCAGTCATTGGATCTCCTTCAGGAAGGATTGCATAATGTCGAAGACTTCTTGTGGACGTTCGAGCGGCACGAGGTGAGTGGACTGGGGGATCGTCACCACCTGGACCTTGGGCTGCTTCCGTTTCACGAGCCTGCCCGCCGCTTCGAGGAAGGTGTCCGTTTCCGCGCCGCGGATGATGAGGGTCGGCACCTTCAGGTTGGGCAATCCACGCCACAGTTCCATGTCGCGCCAGACGCCTGTGTAATAGATGTGTGCTTCCCATTCGGGCGAGTAAGCCAGCTCGTAGCCGCCATCCGCTTTGGGTTTGAGCATGCCCGCGATGAAGGCCCGCAAACTCTCATCACTGAAGTAGCGGAAGATCTCGCGCCTGCGGTATCCGCGGAAGATGGTGTCGAGATCATCGAAAATGCGTCGGCGTTTGAGCGCGCCTGGGATGAGCGGGTGAACACGATGTCCGATGCCGAGCATCCGAACCGCGTTCCACGTCAGGATAAAAGACGGGAGGAACAGCACGGGGTCCAACAGGATCAACGCGCGGAAACGTTCAGGCTGTTGCAGCGCCGCGCGCAGCGTGACAATGGCGCCGATGGAATGTCCCACGCCAATTAGCGACCCCGCCTTTTGCTCATCGAGGAATTGGAGCAGGTCATCCGAGAGCAGATTCCAATCACGCAACTCCTCTGGTTTTGAGTCAGGCCACAGCGGGCGCAGGGTCATGCCGAAGACGTGATACTGGCTGCGCAGCAGGTCGAGCAGCGGCTCATAACAGGCGGGCGGATAACCGTTGGCATGCAGAAAGTGAAGCGGCTGTCCCGTTCCGCCGTGATCAATGAAGGGAATATCATTCATCCGGATCGAAAGAGACGCAAAAGAGGCAGGCTGGCTTTGTATAACTTGCTTTCGTCGGGCAATAGCAATGCACGGAGCTTTCTTATTTTCAAGGCCAGCGACCAGGCCAGGCTGTGTTGAATTTCTTCGATATATGCATCCTTTTGTTCAGCCAGTTTTTGTATCAAGTGTTGGATATAAATGGATAACTTGGGGCTGTTAGGCGTGGAAGCTTGCTTCACGTTTTGGAACAACTCAAAGACTCTGGCTTCATATGCGTCTGGGTCAAAATTCTTGTGGACGTAGTAAAAGCCCTGCTCACCCAATTTTTTGGCAAGGGTGGGATCTTGAATCAAGGCGGCAATTTTTGAAGCCAATTCTTCGTGATCTCCTGACTGATAAAACAACCCAGTCTCATTTTCAACAACGGTTTCCCGTCCACCTGGATTGTCGGACGAGATGACTGGTTTTCGAAAGTAAGCGGCTTCCAGCGTGACGCGCAAAAATGAATTGTATTTTGAACACACCAGAATGATGTCCGCTTGGCGAATATAGTCGAGCGGATTTTTTTGCCAGCCCAAAAACTGAATGTAATTTTCCAGATTATTCTGGTACACAATCCTTTGAATTTCCTGTTGGGTGACAGGTTCATCATCTGGGCCGATGATTACTAATTCTATATTACTCAAGCCTTGTTTCAGCAGGTCCTTGACAGCCAGAACAGCGTCTTGGATTCCTTTTTCGTCGCGAATCCCGCCTGCGAATAAAAGTTTGGTAGCGGCTGGATTTTTGAACGAAGCGCTTACCTCTATGCTCAAGGTTGAATCTGGAATCTTGACAGGTCTGGGCAATACCAGAACATTGGAATCGCGGCCAAAGTTACGCTCCTTGATAGCTTTAGTCAAAGCCACGACCTGATTGGAGCCCTCTAGAATAATTTCGCGAATCTCTTCGAGCGGTATGTTATAGGTAGCGCTCGTTTCAAACTCGAACAACTCGCGCACGAACCAGACATGCGGTTTATGCAAAAAGTTTGCGCTGATTGCTCCCCACGGAATGGTCAGAGTGTTGGTTACAATCAGGTCGGGATTGATCAAGCGCAGCTCATCCATTAAGTTGAGGATGATGGCCAGGCTGGCGGCGGTTTCGTTTTGATTATTCTTGGCCCACCAGGCGTATATGGGCGTAGGCAATGTCCCGATGGCATGTTCCTGAATCCAATCGCGCATCGGACCATCTCCAGGTACGATGGCGGTATGCAAGACATGATGATTATATTGTAAGTTCTCCATGATGTGGATGAGACTTTTTTCCGCGCCGCCGGTCAGTGTGGCTGCATGCGAGAACCACAATACACTAAGGGAGGTTTCCTGCCTGCTGCAGAAAACATTAACATACCCATTGCTAATTTTTTGTGTCCACTCATCGAATTGCTGCGGTAACACTTTGTAGGGAATTCGCTTTTTGTCATCCAGAAAGAAGATGGCATAACCTAATCTGGATATGAATTCCAGCACTTCCGCGGGCCTGTGCCCGGCGCTGCGCAGACATTTTGGATTGAATTCGATGACCAGTTCAAGTCTGTGATTTATTTCTAAAATGGAGCGCATGCCTTCGAGAATTTCAAGCTCATGACCTTCCGCGTCCAACTTAATCAGCACGGGCTGATTGAGCACCCCGTCGATCTGCAGGCTGTCTAGCCTACGCGCTGTGACAGGGATTTCCTGCGTTGTCTTTGCCAACGGATGATTGGAAAAGCCGCCGCTGTCAGACGCCTCGGCCACGTGAAAGATCTTGCTCTCATTGCTGTTTGAGAGCGCAAGTTCTTCAACTTCGATATTGGAAAAACCATTTAGAGAGACATTTTCGCGCAAGGCGGCAGCATTAACGGGGGATGGTTCGAAGGCCAGCACTCGGGTGTTTGGTGAGACAGACGCCACTAATAGGGTATAGAAACCGTAGTGTGCGCCAATATCGATGAAGATCGGAAGTTTTTTAACGTGCGTAGCAATTAGATCAGCCGTAAAAGGCTCATAATCACGTTCTACGAAGTGATATACGTAGCGTGGGGCAACTCGCATGGAAAAATTCCACTTCTTCGGCCTGATTGTTAAGAAGTGCTCCAAGTCATATTCGTTTGGAAATAAGTTCAGGGTAGATTTTTCCATTTTGTCCACAGAGTACAGTCTCAAATTTTTGGTAATAAGGTAGATGTCAATATTGGCCGTAATTGATCGGCTCGCTCATCTGCGCTTTGACTTCGAGACGCTTGTGGGTTTCAGAGCCGAGTTTCTGCCAATATTCTTCGCGGTCTTTCACACCGTAGACCCACTCTCCGAGATATTTCTGCGTGGCCTCGGACGATTCGCTGACCTTGTCCCATTGCAGGTAGAACTCGTTGTCACGATCGTAATAGCCCTGGGCGTACGAGGGATGACAGGCGTACGGCACGTGGCAGACGGCGTCCACGATGATGCCTGGGATCATCGTGCGATTCGGGTCAGATCGGAAGAGCGTCGTGTAGGGAAAGAGTGTAGATCTCGGTGGTC
>CALFXA010000128.1 GCA_937928015.1 uncultured Anaerolineales bacterium
GACCACCGAGATCTACACTCTTTCCCTACACGACGCTCTTCCGATCTATAAATTTGATGAAGTTCATTTTGGTCTCCTTATTTCAACGTGTGAATGTAGGCGATGACTTGCCAGATTTGTTCATCCGTCAAGATGCCTTTCCATGCGACCATTGAGGTCCCGCTTCTGCCCGTGGAAATACGCCAGAAGAAATAATCGTCCGAAGCGATCTTGCCCAGTTCGACCAAATTCTTCGGAGCGGGATCGAGCGCGGCTCCTGCAGGACCGTCGCCGTGACCCTGTGGCCCGTGACAGGTCGAACAGTTGGTGTTGAAGACAGTCGCGCCCGCCGTTGCGGCATCCGCGCCGAGGGGGTTGGTCTTGCCTGCATATTCGGCTGGCACAGGTTCGAGCGTGGCAGTCGTGCTGGGTTTGGCGGGAGCGGCGGGTGTTCCGCAAGCCGCCAAAGTCAGGACAAAGACCACAAAGAGAAGGTACAGAATCTTTTTCATAGTTCCCCGCTTCGTTATGCCAGATCGAATTTCTTCAACCCGCCACGGACGATCTCGAACATCTCTTTCATGGGATGGACGAGCGCCAACGCGTAGAATGCGAAACCGATTCCGTATAGGATGCCTTTTACGGGTGCGGGGATAAAGATGCTGACCCAGATCGAAACACTTCCGAGCGTGACGGCGAAGAGGCTGCCCCAACATCCGCCCAACTGTGGATGCTCATCCTTGAGGAAGTAGCGCCGCGCGATGTACGGGATGAGGGCAATGCCAAATTGCAGCACCCAGCCATAAATCAAGGGTTGAGGCGCAGTCGCTTCGACGGGTCCACCCGCTATGACACCAGTCAAAATCAGAGGGGCGACAAAGACAGGAAGCAAAATCCAGACGTACGAGGCGAGCAAGTGCCAGCCGCCCGCCGTCGAGAGATGACCGCTGGATTTGAGGGCGCGTCCCATCAGGACGACGAGCCAGACCGTCGAGCCGATGTGCAGGATCAACCCCGCGACGGTGACGGGTAGGTTGCCGCCGATCCAGGGACCGAGCACGAGGAAGAAAGCGCCGAAAGTCATGCTCCAAAAAATGGTGGTGATGTTTTTCGGCGAGCCGAGCGGACGCCCCGTGATCATCGGGATGAAGTCCACGAGCAGGCCCGCGAAGGTCAGCGACATGAAGCCCCACGAGTTGGCGTGGATGTGCGCTTCAAGCGGGACTTTGATGTAGAGCGCGGTGCTCCAGTTGAGCCACAAGCCTGTGCCGATGATGATTCCGACCAGCAGGTAGAACAAGCCCGTGATGTAAAACTTGAGCGAGGCGGGCGCTTCATCGCCGCGCGCGTTCCAGAGTTGGAGGAAAAGCAGCGTCGCGGCGATGAAGATCAGCGTTCCGCCCGCGAAGATCATGGCATGGTTGACGCCAGAGAATCCAGCGATGAGCGCAACAAAGCCCATGTTGAGAGTCAGCCAGATGTTCCAGCGCATGGCGGGTTTTGGTTTCTTCGCGAGAGACGCGACCAATCCAGGCAAAAGTCCGAAGAGGACCTGAGAGAAGATGCCCAGCGTGATAAAGTGGATGCGCACCCAGCGCAGTGCGGGAAACGCCGCAAGCAGATTCCAACTGACGAAGGAGGCGTCTGCCGCAACGAGGATGGCGACAAAGGTATAGAGCAGGATGGTGATGAGATAGGGGATGGACATTATCGTTCCCCCTTGGATCCTAAAAAGATCACGCGCGTTTTGGCGTTCATGCCGCGCTTCGCACCACTGGGCGTGATGACGGTGACGCCTGGTTTGATGTCGAAGGTTTCGTCGTCAACTGTCATCAGACCTTCGCCTTCGAGGAAGTGATACATCGCCGCCTCGCCAGGATGGACGGGGATCTGTTGCCCTGCGTTCAGCCCGACCACGAGTGCCTTGAAATTAGGTGTTTCGAATAGGAACTGCGGCTTGGGTCCATCGGCGGCAAAGACCGCCTTGGATTTTGTATCAGCGAAATAGTTGTTTGGCATTTTGTCTCCTTTGAGATATACCCACTGTACTGCTTCCCCCTGTTTCGCACCCCGACTTTTGTCGGGAAAATCAAATGCTTTTAAAGACACGACAGGACACCAAAGAAACCCTTTTTGCCCTTTGCCTTCATGCCTGTGAGTCCTTTGTGGTTAAGATTTTTCTTCTGGCTGCACCCGCGCCGATAGTCCCGCGCGATCCAAAATGCGGATGTGTTGTTTATCCATCTCGATCAATCCCGCCTTTGTCAACTCACGGATGACGCGGCTCAACACATCGGGGACGGTGCCTAGACGGGCGGCGAGCTCGATCTGATTCGTCCAGCGGCGGCGTTCGATCACATCCCCTTCGGCTTGTTCCAACAGCAATTGAGCGAAGCGCGCTTCGACAGTCTTCAGCGACAAGTCCGCCGCAAGCGTGACCAGTTCGATGATCTTATCCGCCATGTTTTCGATGATCCGCATGGCTGTCTGCGGATGAGCCATTACGATCTCTTCAAGCGCGTGACGCGGAATCAGCCAGATACCCGACTCTTCCAATGCAATTGCCGTAGCGGGATTGGATCGCTTTGCCAGCACGCCCACTTCGTTGAAAATCTCGCCTACTTCGATGAACTTCAATACTTGTTCGCGGCCATCTGTCGAGGACCTTAACACTTTCAGCGAGCCATATTGCAAATAGAACAAATTCGATTCGACTTCGCCCTCCCAAAAGATCACCGCATTGGGTGGATAGATTTTCCACGAGGAGGCGTTTGCCAGGCGCGTAAGAGCCGCTTCCTCGATTCCACGCAGGAAATCAAAGGTGCGTAAGCGTTTTAGGAGAGCGTCCGATGAAATTGAAAAGCGGTTCATACGATTAGTTTACTCGCTTCTATGCGCAAGCGCAAAGAAGCATTCCCAAAACAAAATTACAGCCTTATAAAAAGAAAATTACATCAAATACGTGACAAAAGTCATATCATTTATACAAGATTGTACATATCATTCGGTTTATACCCCAGTTTTTTCTGGATTTCGTTGATTGCCCAATTTCGCCTTGGAGAATTGCAATCTTGTCTAGGAGTCGGCCAACCTCATGATCAATTCAAATGTCAGCTGGATACAACGAATCCAACGAGTATCCGTTGTGTTTCTTGCATTTTTCCTGTTCGGATGCGGTACCAAGGCAACGAACAGACCCGCCCAACCAGTCTCTGCAACGGCAATTGCCGCGGGAAATATCGAAAACGGGCGGAACTTATTCATGGGCTATACCCACTTCCAATACGACGGCCCACCTTGCATGGGATGTCACAGCGTAGGGAACAACGGACTGCTCGGCGGCGGGGCGATGGGGCCCGATCTGACCGATGTTTCCACCCGCCTCAGCCAGGACGAGATCGTATCCATCCTGACCAATAGTGGGTTGACCCTCTCCCCTGTTATGCAGCCGATCTTTACCGCGCATCCCCTGACCGAAACCGAGCAGGCCGACATGATCGCGTTCCTCAACGCCTCGGTCGGGCAGCCCGAATCCAACAAGGAGATTTGGGTCTTTGGTATCAGCCTGGCGGGATTCGTGGCGGCGGTGGGAGCGCTTGGATTTATTTATCGCGGGCGGTTGCGCAGTATCCGCAGAGCATTGGTCAATAAAGCACAGAAGGAGTTGCCATGAGTTGGATTGAAGAGATCGCCAATCCGCAAGCCCGCCAGTGGGAGGAGTTTTACCGTAACCGCTGGCAGCACGACCGCGTGGTGCGCAGTACGCACGGCGTCAACTGCACGGGCAGTTGTTCGTGGATGATTTATGTCAAGGATGGCATTGTCACCTGGGAGTTGCAGGCGGTGGATTATCCCACTCTGGAGTCAAGCCTGCCACCCTACGAACCGCGCGGCTGTCAACGCGGCATTTCCTTCTCGTGGTATCAGTACAGCCCCGTGCGCGTCAAATATCCTTATATGCGCGGCGTGCTGATGGACTTGTGGCATGAAGCAAAGAAGAAGCATAGTGACCCCGTCGAAGCGTGGACGAGCATCATGGATGACCAGGCCGCCCGCAAGTCCTTCCACCAGGCGCGCGGCAAGGGCGGGTTCCGTCGCGCCACCTGGGATGAGACACTGGAGATAATCGCCGCCTCCACCATTTACACCATCAAAAAATACGGACCCGACCGCATCATCGGTTTCTCACCCATCCCCGCCATGTCCATGCTGAGTTATGCGGGCGGAAGTCGCCTCATGCAATTGCTGGGCGGCGTAAGCATGAGCTTCTACGATTGGTACAGCGACCTGCCACCCGCCAGTCCCGAAGTGTGGGGCGAGCAGACCGACGTGGCCGAAAGTGCCGACTGGTACAACGCCAAGTTCATCGCCTCGATCGGGTCGAACATGAGCATGACGCGCACACCCGATGTGCACTTCGCGGCCGAAGCGCGTCACAACGGGACGAAGTTGGTGGTCTTCTCGCCCGATTTCAACCAGGTCGCCAAGTACGCGGACTGGTGGGTTCCCGTCAACGCGGGACAGGATGGCGCGTTCTGGATGGCGGTCAATCACGTTATTCTCAACGAATTCCATCACCAGAACCCAAGGCCCTACTTCCTCGATTACATGCGCCGCTACACCGACGCTCCATTCCTGGTCGTACTCGATGAAGTGGATGGAAAGATGGTGCCAGGCCGCATGTTGCGCGCCTCGCAGACGGCTCGCAACCGCGACGTGGAAAACGGCGAGTGGAAATTCCTGGTGTGGGATGAGATCAGCAACGCGTCGCGAATGCCGCAGGGCAGTCTCGGATTCCGCTGGCAGAAGAAAACAGGCCAGTGGAATCTGGAGCCGAAAGATGGTCTGGATGGAAGCGAGATCCGCCCGCAACTTACGTTCCTCGGCGCGACCGACGAGCAGGCCTCCGTTTCGTTTGCCGAGTTCGGCGAAGGGAAATCCTTCCAGCGCAATGTTCCCGTGCGCACCATCGAAACCAGTGATGGCAAAGTCAAGGTAGCGACCATCTACGATCTGCTGATGGCGCAATTCGGCGTGGGGCGCGGACTTGAAGGCGATTACGCCGCGAATTACGATGACGAGAATCTTTCATATACTCCCGCCTGGCAGGAACGCTACACGGGCATCGACCGCCAGAACGTGATCCAATTCGCGCGCGAGTGGGCAACGACCGCTGTGAAGACCGAAGGCAAGTGCATGGTCATCATCGGTGCGGGCGTCAATCACTGGTATCACAACAATTTGATCTATCGCGCCTGCATCAGCACGTTGATGATAACAGGTTGTGTGGGGCGCAACGGCGGCGGGTTGAACCATTATGTGGGTCAGGAGAAACTTGCTCCGCAAGCACCGTGGGCGGCGCTGGCATTTGCACTGGATTGGGCGAAACCGCCGCGCCAGATGAATACGCCCTCCTTCCATTACATCAACAGCGACCAGTGGCGCTACGAGCGCACCTACACGGAACTCCAGCCTGTCCCTCGACCCGAGGGAGAACAGCACCGCGACATGACCCAGGAACACACACTCGACGCGAACATCCGCGCGGTGCGCATGGGCTGGCTGCCGTCGTATCCGCAGTTTAACGTCAGTTCGCTGGAGATCGTCAAACGGGCAGAACAGGCTGGGGCGAAGTCGGACGCGGAGATCAAGCAGTGGATCGTGGATCAACTCAAGTCGGGCGAACTCAAGTTTGCCGTCCAGGATCCCGACGCGCCCGAGAACTGGCCGCGCTTGTGGTTCATCTGGCGCAGTAACGCGCTCAACGCCAGTGCCAAGGGTCAGGAATATTTCTTCAAGCACTATCTCGGCACGCACCATCAAGTGATTTCCGAGGAGGTCGATTCGAGTGCCTTCCAAGAAGTGAATTACCGCGCCGACGCGCCCGAAGGCAAGTTCGACCTGGTGGTGGACATCAACTTCCGCATGGACACATCGGCGCTGTATTCGGACATCGTCCTGCCGACCGCAAGTTGGTACGAGAAGGACGACCTGAACACCACCGACATGCACTCGTTCATCCATCCGTTCACGGCTGCGGTGCCGCCTTCCTGGGAATCGAAATCCGACTGGGATATTTTCAAGACCCTGGCGGTCAAGGTCAGTGAACTGGCGCAGACGCATTTGCCTGAACCCGTGCGCGACCTGGTGGCCATGCCGCTCCAGCACGACACGCCCGCCGAGATGGCGCAGGCGCACATCCGTGATTGGGCACGCGGCGAGTGTGAACCTGTCCCTGGCGTGACCATGCCGAACTTTGTGGTGACCGAGCGCGATTACGTCAACCTGGCCAAGCGTTTCATCTCGTTTGGTCCCAAGGTGCAGAAGGAAGGACTCGCCATTCACGGCATTCACTGGGATGTGGCCGACCTGTACCAGCAACTGCTGGATAGCAAGCCGAGCGTCGAATGGAACGGGCAGACTTACCCCTCGCTGGAGGTCGCCCGCGACGCCGCCAATGTCATCCTGCACCTGGCCCCCGAGACGAATGGCGAAGTGGCCTACCGCGCCTTCCAAGCCGAAGAAGAACGCATGGGACTCAAACTGACCGATCTCGCGGAACCGACGCGCGGTTCACGCGTGACCTTCAACGATTTGACCCAACAGCCGCGCCGCCTGCTCAACAGTCCCATCTGGACGGGTCTCGTCAACGACGGGCGGGCGTACTCGGCCTACTGCCTGAACGTGGAGCGCCTCGTCCCCTGGCGCACGCTGACGGGACGCCAGCATTTCTATCTCGATCACGAAGGCTATCTGGCGTACGGCGAGCATTTACCAACTTACAAGCCGCGCCCTGACCCGCTGGCCTTTGGCGATTTGGAGAAGAGTCCCAGCGAAGGCAAGACGATCCAGTTGAACTACCTGACGCCGCATGCCAAGTGGCACATCCACTCGAACTACTTCGACAACGACCGCATGTTAACTCTCTCGCGCGGTCTCGAGCCGCTCTGGATCAGCGAGCAGGACGCGAAGGAAATGGGCATCGTGGACAATGACTGGGTGGAAGCCTACAACGACCACGGCACAACGGTCACACGTGCCATCGTCAGCGCACGCATCCCGCCTGGGCTATGCATCATCTATCACGCCCCTGAACGGACGGTCAGTGTGCCCAAGTCACCGATCCGCGGCAACAAACGCGCGGGCGGACATAACAGCCCCACGCGCATCCATCTCAAGCCCTCGCTGATGGTGGGCGGCTACGGACAATTCACCTACGGCTTCAATTACTGGGGTCCGACGGGTGTCAATCGCGACACGTTCGTGCTGGTGCGCAAGTTGCCTGGCAAGCCAGAGTTTTAGAAAATAGATCCCAAACCTGACAGGTTTTATCAGGCGCTTAACCTGCCAAGTAGATTGTGATGGCAAGGTACACAGTCTGCAAGGCTACTTTGGAAACCTGTCAGGTTTTGAAAAAAAGGAATTCAACTATGAAAATCCGCTCGCAAGTTTCAATGGTATTTCACCTCGACAAGTGCATCGGCTGTCACACGTGCAGTATCGCCTGCAAGAACATCTGGACGGATCGTCAGGGCGCCGAGTACATGTGGTGGAACAACGTCGAGACCAAGCCAGGCGTCGGCTTCCCCACCCAGTGGGAAGACCAGGAAAAATATAAAGGCGGCTGGGAACTCAAGAACGGCAAGCCGCAACTCAAACTCCAGAACCGCGTGGAGGCGCTGGGCAACCTGTTCTCGAATCCAGCCTTGCCCACGATGGATGATTACTACGAACCGTGGACGTACAAATACGGTGACCTGTTCAACTCCCCGCTTGGCGATGACCAGCCGACGGCGCGTCCCATCTCGCGCATCGACGGCCAGCCGATCGAGATCGAATCGGGTCCCAACTGGGACGACGACCTGGGCGGCTCCAACGTCTACGCCGCCAACGATCCGCTGCTGGAAAACATGAGTGACGAAGAAAAGCGTCGGCTCTTCTCCATCGAGCAGCTCTTCTACTTCTACATGCCGCGCATCTGCAACCATTGTCTGAACGCGGGTTGTGTGGCGGCCTGTCCCTCGGGCGCCATCTACAAACGCGCCGAAGACGGCATCGTGCTCATCAACCAGGATAAGTGCCGCGGCTGGCGCATGTGCGTCTCGGCCTGCCCGTACAAGAAGACTTACTACAACTGGTCGACGGGCAAATCCGAAAAATGCATTCTCTGCTACCCGCGTCTCGAAACGGGACAAGCCCCCGCCTGCTTCCACTCCTGCGTGGGACGCATCCGCTACTTGGGCGTTCTGCTCTATGACGCCGACCAGATCGAAGCCGCCGTCAAAGTTTCGGACGAACAACTGGTGCAACGCCAGCGCGAGATGATCCTCGATCCGTTCGACCCGCAGGTGATCGCCGCGGCCAAAGAGAGCGGCATCCCCGACGGGGTCATTACCGCCGCGCAGCGTTCGCCCGTTTACCGCTACGTGAAGGAATGGGAATTGGCGCTGCCGCTGCATCCCGAGTTCCGCACCCTGCCCATGTTGTTCTACGTCCCGCCGCTGTTGCCTGTCCTTTCGGTGGCGCAGGATGGCGGCACCCAGCGCGTCGAAAACGATCTGTTCAGTTCACTGGAAAACGCGCGTGTACCCGTCCGTTACATGTCGCGCATGCTCTCGGCTGGCAACGATGAACTGGTCATCAAGGCCTATCAGAAGATGATCGCTGTCCGCATCTACAAACGCGCCGAAACCGTCGGCGACGTGACCAGTGACGAGGCAACCGCTGCCCTCGCCAAAGCAGGCATGAGCGCCGAGGAAGCCGAAGCCATCTATCAACTCACCTCCCTGCCCAACTATCAGGAACGCTTCGTCATCCCGCCCTACGGCCGCGAAGGCGACATCGAGGAAGTCTACGACCCGCAGCAGCGCAAAGCCGAGACGGGATTCGGCAGACGCCAGAGTCCGCACCGAGGTCTGTAAGCCATGCAAAAAGATTCCACGTGCATCCTGTACGATTCCTTCGCCGACTTGCTGGCGTATCCCACACCAGACATCTGGCAGCAGGCCGAAGCGTGCCTCGCCCTATTGAACGAGTTCCATCCCGAAGCCGTACCAGCACTGGAACGTTTTCAGAACGGTTTGCAAAAACACACGCTTGAGCAGATGAAAGAACTCTACACGGTCACCTTCGACATGCAGCCTGTCTGTTATCCCTACGTCGGCTATCAACTGTTTGGCGAGAGTTACAAGCGCGGCGCGTTCATGGCGCAACTGAATGAGGCTTATCGCACCTTTGGCTTTTCCGCCGCACAGGAACTGCCCGACCATCTCGCCGTGATTCTGCGCTTCCTCGGTTTGGATTCAGCCAATCGTCAAGGTGAGTTCTGCCAGGCATTGCTGAATGAAGGCGTCGTTCCCGCGCTGGACAAAATGCTCCAGACCTTCGACAAGCAATCGGAAAATCCCTACTTTGGTCTGCTCTCTGCGCTCCATCTAATTCTCGTTCGCGTCCCTGAAAAGGAGTTGGATCATGCCTGACATAGACATCCTTCTTTTTGTCGTGTTTCCGTATGTGGCGGTCGTGCTGGCGGTCATTGGCACGCTGTACCGCTATTTCAGAAACCAGTTTTCGTTCACCAGCCTCTCCTCCCAGTTTCTGGAGAACGACATCCAGTTCTGGGGTTCCACGCTCTGGCACTACGGGATCATCCCAACGCTTGTTATCCACGTGATGGGATTTACCATTCCCAAAGTGATGGAACTCATGCACAGCACGCCCGAGACGCTCTACCTGGCGGAACTGGCAGGCAAGGTCTTCGGCATCATGGCGCTGGTCGGCGCGGGCGCGCTGTTCTATCGGCGGGTTGCCTCCTCCAAGGTTCGGATGGTGACGACGCCCGTGGATTGGGTCATCCTCGTTCTGTTGTTCTTCCAGGTCTTCCTCGGCATGTGGATCGCCTTCGGCTATCGCTGGGGCGCGACGTGGTTCATCCACACGGTCACGCCGTGGGTGGTTTCGCTGGCGACCTTCCAACCCGCGCCGCAGTATGTCGCTTCCCTGCCGCTCATCCCAAAACTGCACTTCCTCAACGCCACCCTGCTGATCGCCATCTTCCCGTTCGGGCGGTTGGTTCACATGGTTAGTTTCCCCGTCGAATATCTCTGGCGGCGTTTCCAACTGGTGATCTGGACGCGGCGCAAGGTAGTGTAGGTGACTTCCATGTGGAACCGAATCACCAGCCTGATCCAGAACGGCGTGCGGGACCTGTTCCCTGCCTACTTCGCCCTCGTCATGGCGACGGGCATTATCTCCATCGCCTGCCATCTTGTGACGATGGATTTCCTCGCCTTCCCGCTGTTCTACCTCAACCAGTTTTTCTACCTCGTCCTCTGGCTGATGACCCTCGCTCGCATTGCGCGACACCCCAAGCGGCTCCTCGACGACCTGGCGAATCATCGCCTCGGCGCGGGCTTCCTGACTCTCGTCGCGGGAACCAACGTGCTGGGCAGTCAGTTCGTCACACTGACTGCAAACACAAACATCGCCCTCATCCTCTGGATTCTGGGATTGGTGCTCTGGCTCTTCCTGATCTATGCCCTCTTCACGGTGCTGACGGTCAAGCAGGAAAAGCCGCCCATTGACGTGGGCATCAACGGCGCGTGGATGTTGTTCGTTGTGTCCACGCAATCCATCGTCGTGCTGGGCATGTTAATTGTCCTCCGCTTCGCATCCTACGAAGAGATGTTCACCTTTGCCATGCTGGGCTTTTACCTGCTCGGCTGTATGCTCTACATCGTGCTCATTTCGCTCATCCTGTACCGCTTCTTGTTCTTCAAGATCGGCGCCGACGAAATGGCACCGCCCTACTGGATCAACATGGGTGCGGTCGCCATCACCACCCTGGCGGGCGATAACCTCCTGCTCAAAGGTACCGCACCGTTTCTCGCCGACCTGACTCCCTTCATCAAAGGCTTCACGCTGTTCTTCTGGGCGGCGGGCACCTGGTGGATTCCGCTCCTATTCCTGCTCGGTGCGTGGCGTCACATTTACAAACGCTACCCACTGACCTATCATCCCGTGTACTGGGGCCTGGTCTTCCCGATGGGCATGTACACCGTCGCCACCTTCCGCCTGGCGGAGGTGATGAAGTTGGATTTCCTCCTGCTTATCCCGCAATACTTTATCTATCTCGCCCTGATCGCCTGGGCGGCCAATATCTTTGGATTGGCGCACCGGTTAATCACAACTTTCCTCAAAACCGAATCGGTTGGACAGACGGATCAATAGATTTCTGTTGATGTCAAAAACTAGGTGAAGTTTGAACACTCCCGCAACTCTGACCCAGACCAATTTGGACGACCTGCTGACGATCAGCGGGCAACATCACCACAAGATTTGCCCTCGCCAGGTGCTCGGCGTTCGCATCGGACTTTTGGCTGGGCGCCTGCTCGACCTGCCTTTGCCTCAGCCCGAAAAGCGCCTGCTCGCCATCTCCGAAACCGACGGTTGCTTCGTGGACGGTCTCTCCGCCGCGACAGGCTGCTACGTTGGGCGGCGGACTCTGCGCATCGAAGACTACGGCAAGACTGCCGCGACCTTTGTGGATACGCTCACCGAGCAAGCCATCCGCATCGCGCCGCAAAGCCACGCCCGCGAACTGGCATGGGACTACACATCCCCGGCGCACAACAAATGGGAGGCGCAGCTTATCGGCTATCAATACATCCCCGATGAATTGTTGTTCGACTGGGAGCAGGTGGAGTTGGCCGTTTCTGTGAGGCAGATCGTTGGTCAGGCGGGGAAGCGGGTTGCTTGCGAAAAATGCGGGGAGGAGATCATCAACCAACGCGAAGTGACACGCGAAGGGACGGTTTTATGCAAATCATGCGCGGGTGAATCGTATTTTCGGATTGCTTCATATACCTGAGCCTGTTAAATTTCCTCCCGAACTTTTACGGATGGAAAATGCAGTTGTCTCAATGAACAATAAAATTGCAACTTCGTTTAGCAATCCCCTCACATACGAGCGGGGTATAGGTTGACATAATCCGCAAATACATGCAAAAGCAGGGAGGCATGAAGCAAAGCCAGTTGAATGTAAAAAACAGGCTGGAAATTGATCGGCAGTCCGAGCAGGGCTGGAAAAATAATAGGCGCATGGCCGAAGATCATGGAAATGAAAAAGCCCAGGAAGACAGCGTGTAGCAACGCGTCGTATCTTGGACCTGCAACCTGCGCGCCAAAAATCAAGCCCAAGCCTCCGCCGACGCCAAGCCACACGAATCCCAGCGCGAGAGACCAGGCGATGTAGTGCGTAAGCGGGAGCTTATGTTTGAGATTCCGCTAGGTAATATCATTGCGAACGGACCAAAATGCGACCAGAACCAAAGCTGCGCCAGCCGTCCGTGTCCCAGCCTGCAGATTGAACAGGGAGATTACCGTTCCTGCTAGAAAATAAAGACAATCGCACCAAACAGGAATTGTTGTCTTCGCGAGGGACGCAGCACGCGGCTTAATTCCAATCGTTCCCCGATGATGTTTAAAACGAGGAATGCCTGCCAGAAAAATATGACCTGAAAAATATGCCAACCGAACAGCCAGAGCAAATTGCCCGCGAACCACGTCACTGTACGATGAGCATGGTCAGGGTGTGGAAGGCGGTTTCGTGGCGCGTGATCTCGGCCGGGATCGCGACCCCGCCGAGGCTGCCCAGCGCAAGCAGGATCAGCCAGAGGGAAAGAGGCCGAATCAGGAAGGTGAGCAAGCCTCCCAGTCCCGCGAGAAGCGGAGGAATGTACATCCACTTTTGTTTCAATGCGAAGGCACGTTCGAGCATGATGAGAGTCCCCAAAAATCCAGAGATCATCAAAGGGCCGTGTGCCAGTGCGAGCGAGGGATTTAGCGCAGACAGTTGCCGACCGATGCGCATGAGTCCTCCCCAAAGTGTAGCAAGCAGGGTAAGGATGGCGAGAAGCAAAAATGGGATGGGAAGCGGTTGGGTTTCATGTCGCCATTCTTCCGCGGGATGCGCTACATAAAGAGGAAGTTCGCTGCGAAATGGGAGATGATTAATGACCATGAAAGGATGAACTGTGCCTCGCCCCAAATCTCCTGTGCAATTGACATGGGTCAACCCCGCGGTTTGTTCGCCGGAATATTGCTTGAAAACCGTCGGACATTTGCCGTTCTTCAAAAAATAGCCCTCCGAAACAATTTTCAAAAATCAAAGAGCGTATTAGCAACCGCAATGTGTGCTCTTTAACTTAAATGGGAAGACGCGGAGCATTCGTCCCTTGTGACAATAGGATAATGCAAACTGATTTGCGCTGCCGCTTCGGGACGCGAAGTGCTGCTGGATATTGTGCACTGCGGCGATTACTTCGGCGCGTCGTGAAGGATGACTATGACCTCCTTGCCCGTCACCTCAAGCCCCATGGTGAGGCGAGAGACGCCGTGCTCTTGTGATGCTGTAGTGGTCGGCTGCCCCGATGCCAGCAAGGCCATGACACTTTATGCGTGCATTCGCATTCTCCTCGTTTGTATCATTGTGAAGGTGTCCGCTGGCAAGCTCATACAACCAGGCCGCTTGAACCAGGGGTCAGGTCAAGAAAGCAGACTCCAGTGCAATGGCGCTGCTCAAACGGCAGAGATTGGACCAACCCTCGAAACTCTTCGCCAGCAATTGAAGCGAACTTCCCTCGAAGTCGATCTCTGGGTCGAGGATGGGATGAATGCTCGCCTCCCTATAAGCCGTGATGAACTCAATCGAACTCGTGAGCAGGTTGTGGTCGGTCAGTCCCAGTGCGGACGTGCAGTGAGACTTCACGGCCTGCACAGTTCCGCGCGAGATGCGAGTCCCTCCTGCAGGGAGTACGTGGAGTGACAGGTGAGGTGGAGGGTCATCAGGGTGAATTGTAGCCGGTTTACACCCACCTTCAGAGAGGCTAAGCGACAAAACCAGGGGACCCTCGTCTTGGTTTTCATATCATGCAGGCATGTCCAATTTCTCCTCCGCTTCCCCGATCTGCCTGCCATTCATCCTGCGCGGGCAGGAGATCCAATCCGCCGATCTGTGCCATCAGGGACGGGACGGACAGGTCCGATTCCATTACCCGGATCCGCGCCCGCTGTTTTCGCAGATCGTCCTCTCCGATCCGATCCAATTACAGCGCGATTTCGCGCATGTCAAAGTGAGTGAAATCATTGACTTCCTGGCCGA
Organism: uncultured Anaerolineales bacterium; assembly: GCA_937928015.1. Lineage (GTDB taxonomy): Bacteria > Chloroflexota > Anaerolineae > Anaerolineales > Villigracilaceae > JACPVF01. The sequence continues at coordinate 14,141 of CALFXA010000128.1, forward strand.
AGCCGGGCGTTGCATGTCCCTCGACTCCGAGCGCATGCAATGGGCTTGTCATTTCAGCCAACCGCTCAGTGCGCTGCCTGCATCCGTCCTGAAGGGCAGTTATGAATTGGTCCCGATCGTCTTTTCCAAGCCAGCCCTGCGCGCGCTGGTGGAGAACGAGATCGGGTCCAAGTACCTGGATGGCTGGGTGGAGTTACCTTATGCGGACAAGATCGCCCGACGACGCGCATACGGGACCCGCACCCTGCACTTCCTCTCCGGCAATGCCCCGGTCGTGGCGGCCCTGAGCATGGCCCGCGCCGCCCTGATCAAGGCGGATAACATCGTCAAGGTCGCGCCCAATGATCCGTTCACGGCTTGGGCGATCCTGGACGCCATGCGGGAGGTGGACCCGCATCATCCCGTGGTTCGTCACTTCTCGGTCCTGTACTGGCCGAAGGAAATGTCCGACTTCGAGCGGGAATTGCTCCATCCACGCCATTTGGAGAAGATCATCTCCTGGGGTGGCGCGCTGGGCGGAGTCAACTCCACCTCGAATCATGGGAGTCTGCAGGCTGCCGGGATCGACGTGATTTCATTGGGACCGAAGTTCAGTATCTCGATTCTCGGGGAGCAGGCCTTCCGCTCTCGTTCGGAATTGGATCGCATTGCCAGTCTCACCGCCCGGGATGCCGGCTCCTTCAACATGGAATCCTGCGGTTCGTCGCGCTTCCATTTTGTGCAGGCCACGCCCGAACAGGCCAGGGAATACGCCCGTCTTTTGTACCAGCACATGCAGGACCAGGATCCGGCCTGGAGTACCCTGCCAAAGAATTTCCCGAGTGAACTGCAAGCTGAGCTCGAGGCCGTTCGGGTCCAGGGGGACCTCTACCATGTGGTGGGCGGGGAGCAGGGGGAAGGCGCAGTGGTGGTGGCGCTGGGCGGTGACCTGCCGGATTTCTTCCCCACGCACAAGGTGGTGATCGTTCTCACATTCCAAGGGGATCCCGCCCAGGTCGCGGAACGCATTCATCCCTCCACGCAGACGGTGGGCATTTATCCCGAGTCTTTGAAGGAGCGCCTGCGCGATGCGCTCGTGGCGCGCGGTGTCTGTCGATTCATCTCCATCGGCCACACTGTGGACTACACCGTGGGCGGGCCGTTCAATTCCACCGAGATCATGCGGCGCGCCTGCCGCTGGATCCTGGATGAATCCCAACCCTCGCGGGCTTCCATGCCCTGGTCCCAGGCGCGCAAAGCCTGGCAGATCCTTACCCATCACCTTTTCTAGGAGTTTTCCCACATGATCCCCCCTGCACTCCCGGGCGCGCCGGAAAGTTGGACGCGCCTGCCCGTTTCCACCCTGTTCTCTCTCGCTGAAGATGAATTGCAGCCCTTGCAGTTGAACTGGGTGCGGGAGCGCTTTGGCGAATTGCGAACGCGCATACCTGCCCTGCATTCCCTGGCTGAAAAACAGGGCGTGTCGCATGTCCAGGATTTTGATGCCCTGGCAGCCCTGCTCTTCACCCACCAGGTGTACAAGAGCTACCCCTTCACCCTCATCGAGGAGAAACGCTTTGCGGATCTGACGCGCTGGCTGGACAAGCTGACCTCCCAGGATCTGTCCGACCTCGACATGAGCGGCGTGAATTCGATGGACGAATGGCTTGCACGTTTGGACCGGGCCGGCATGTTCGTATTCCATTCCACCGGCACAAGCGGCAAGTTGAGTTTTTTCCCGCGCAGCCAGACCGAGAAGGAAGCCTGGGTGGAGGGCACCTACACCTTCATGGAAGCCTTCACGCCCGGCATCCGCGGGGTGCACCTGCCGGTCTTCTGGCCTTCCTACCGCAGCGGACGGCAGGCGGGCATGCGCCTGATCTCGCACTTCGGACCGGCGTTGGCAGGCATCGAGACCGAATATCACAGCCTGTTCGATGCGCCCATGTCGGCAGACTTCATATCGCTGGCCATGCGCATGCAGCATGCCCAGGCGCGCGGCGACCTGAAGACTATCGACACCATCAAGGCCATCTTCCGCACCAGGGGGGAGATCGTGACCCTCAAGGCGCGCAAGGCGGCCGTGACTCGTCGTTTCTTCGAAAAGATGGTGCGTGAGTATCGCAGCCGTCGCGTGTTCCTGATGGCCTCCGCCACGGACCTGCTGGACGTGGCCCTGGAGGGGTTGCGATCCGGGGAAAGGAGGGTCTTTGCCCCCGACTCCATGCTCCTGACCGGCGGCGGGTTCAAGGGCCGCAGGGAGATCCCGGCCTGGAAGGATATCCTGCAGGAGTTCTATGGTGTGGAGCGCGTCTTCCTGTCATACGGCATGACCGAGCTCAACACCTATCATCCGGCCTGCTCGAAGGGTGCCTACCACGTCTTCCCCTGGACGATCCCACTCGTGCTGGATGAAAAGGGGACCCCGCTCCCGCGTCATGGCGTCCAGACCGGCCGCGCCGGGTACTTCGACCTGCTGGCTCAGACCTATTGGGGAGGCATCCTGACCGGCGACCGTGTCACCGTCCATTACGATGAACCGTGCGGCTGCGGCTGGCGGGGTCCCTGGATCGAGGACAATGTCCAGCGCTTCACCGAACTCTTGGGCGGGGAGGACATCATCTCCTGCGCAGGCGTCCAGTCCGCCTACAGCGACTTCATGGAATACATCGCTGCGGATGTGCCGGAGGAGACATGACCCTGCCCGACTTGACGATGTTCCTTTTTGGCGTGCTGACCCTGTGCGGCGGGATGACCGGGCTGCTCCGCCCGGATCTGGTGCTGTCCCTGTTGGGATTGCCTGCAGCCGACCCCCGTCTTTTCCTGATGGCCTGTTCGCAGGCTTCGATCGCGATGGGGTTGTATTACATCCTGTCCGCCGTGCATTGCAACCGGGAATTTTGTGCCTGGAGCATTCCAATCCGCCTGGTGAATTTTTGCGTCTTTACCGGCATGGTGGTGCTTCACCTGGCGTCACCCCACTGGCTGGCAGTGGCCGGGTTCGAACTGGCAGGCGCGTTGGCAACCGCCTGGGCCATTTGGACCAGACGAAGTGCTTTACGATTCAATCCTTTCCGTGCCCTGCAACTTGCAAGCCTGCTGCTGGCCGGTCTGGGCGGGGTACTGATGGTTCCCCCATTGGGTGTCTACGGCGGCGCTTCCGTATTCCTTGTGATCTCCTCGGCCGGGATGATCTACGCCCATCAAAAGGTCTTGCCTGGCCAGGGCAAATGAAAACCTGGGTCATTGACGACACCCGCAGGACACCCCTGCGGGTGTTTTTGTATCATCCCGCTCATGTCTGAACCTCAAGGTCCATTTGCCGCCTCGATTGCCTCTGAAGCCGTGGAGGTGCTCGAAGACCACCTGCGCTTTCCAGGCGGATTCCTCCTGCCCCTCTCCGCGCGCGGAGGCGGGGTGCCCGGTCAGGCGGACCGCCCCTGGTCACGCCTGAGCGCGGACGTGTTCTTTCCCAACCTGCCCGTGCTGTACTCCCTGGCCCTGCGGCGCGAGCCGCCGGATGTGTTGCGAGGATCCCTGCGCGCCCGCCGCACCCTCTTTGAAGGCATGATGCTGGCCCTGGCCGAGAAGACCGGCCGGCGACCCTCCCTGGCGGAACGCGTCTCCGACACCGCGATGGACGCCGCCGAATCCGAGCTGACCTTTGGCAAGCCTGCCTTTCGGATCGCCCTGCTGGCAGCCCTCTTTGTGGAGCGGGAGCGTTTCGAGATCGGTGAGGCCGCGCGGCGGGTGATCGAGTCCCACCTGCGCGCCCGCGGCCTGACCGCCCAGCGCCTGTATTACATTGCCGAACGCGCCCTGCACCATTTCCAGCCGGGCGGGAGGTTGTTCCCGGGTTTGGACGACCCCACCCTCTTTCTGGAGGAAACGCTGCCGCTCCTGCCGCCTCCCTCCCGGCAGGTGATGCCCGTGGAGGATTCGGTCTGGATTGGCACGCATGCCCGCGATGGGCGCGACGTGCATTTCTCCTTCACCCGCGGATTGGATCCGGCTGTCCCCCCGCCGCCGCACGCCACCACCCTGATCCTGGGCGAGCCCGGCTCGGGCAAGACCAGCCTGCTGCGCTGGATCATGTTGCAGCGCCTGTTACAGGGCCGCACCGTCCTGTCCATCGATCCCGAGGGCGAGAACAACCGTCTGTGCGAGGCGGTTGGGGGGCGGGTGGTGCCGGCCGGCGTTCCTGGAGAACTTGAGACCTGCCTGATCCAGCCGTTGCAGGGGGAGTCGCCTGCAGAGTTGCTCCTGGCGGCGCGCTTCCTGCTGGCGACCCTGGCGGGGGAGACCGCCCTGTCCCCGGGCGTGCAGGCGGCGCTGCATGAAGCCGTGAGGCGCCGCTGGGAGAGGCGGCCCGGCTCCGCCTCCATCGCCGAGTTCGTGGAAACTTTGGGGACCCTCAACACCCCCGAGGCCGCCCTGCCTCTGGCCCTGCTGCGTCCCTTCATGCGGGGTGGCCTGTTCGAGGGTTTCTTCGATCGCCCGAAGGCGCTGCTTTCACCTCACTTTCCTCCCGGCCAGTGGTGGAACTTCGACCTGTCCTCCCTGCGTGAGGAGAATCGCGCCATCGTGCATGCAGTTCTGGCCTGGTTCCTGTATCACGCGGTCACGGTCGGGCGGCAGCCGATGGACATCTTCATCGATGAGGGCTGGCGCCTGCTGCGCAGCGGTCCTTTCACTGATTTATTGGATGAACTGGGGCGGCGCGCCCGCAAGCGTGGGGTGGGCGTGACGCTCATCACCCATCTGCCGGCCGACCTGATGAAGAACCCCACCTCGCTCAGCCTGGCCTCCACGGCCTTCATCGGTCGCCTCGGACCTGAGGAGGCCTTTTCCTTCTACCGTTCCCTGGGTGTACCCGAAGCCGAGGCGCGCCGGAACGCCGAGACCACCTCGCGCCTGCCGCCGCGCGTCTTTCTGGCGGCCCCCTCCGCCGGACGCGGAGCCCTGTTCCCCGTGCTGGTCACGATTCCCCCCACCTGGCTGACCTTCTGGCACAAGCTGGGAGCGGCCGGCCTCCCCCAATAATCTTCGAATCGCCTATGACTATTCCGACCTTCCAGGACTCCTGCGAGGACATCCTTCATTACTACCAATCCACCGACGAATCCGAACGCCTGCAGCGCGAGGAGAGCGAATTGGAATTGCTGCGCACCCGCGAGATCCTGGCACGCTTCCTGCCGCCCGTCCCGGCCGAGGTGCTGGATGTCGGTGGCGGCCCGGCCGTGCACTCGCTGTGGCTGGCCGAATTGGGATATCGCACCCACCTGGTGGATCTCGTGCCCCGGCACATCCAGCAGGCCCGGGCGCTCGAGCGCGTTTCACCGGCACCCCTGATCAGCTGTTCCATCGGGGACGCGCGTCGGTTGGAGTTTTCCTCCAACAGCATGGACGCGGACCTGCTGTTGGGACCGCTCTATCACCTGCTCGAGCGCGATGATCGCCTGCAGGCCCTGCGCGAAGCCCGGCGAACCCTGCGTCCGGGCGGCACCCTGATCGTGCAGGGCATCTCTCGTTATGCGGCCCTGCTCAAGGTGCTGACGCGCGGTCATTTGGATGACCTGCGCATGATCTACGTGGCGCATCACACCACCCGCTGCGGGCAACATCGCCCGGGCAGGGGACAGGACTTTTTCACCACCGCCTATTTTCATCATCCCTCTGAATTGCGCCAGGAACTTGTGCAGGCGGGCTTCAGGCATCTGGTCACGCTGGGGGT
>CALFXA010000129.1 GCA_937928015.1 uncultured Anaerolineales bacterium
CGCCACCGCCACCGCCGAAGTGCTCAAACGCTGGGGGGTGAAGAAGATCAAATTCGTCGGGCTGATCGGCGCCCCCGAGGGCATTCAGGCCATGCAGACGGCGCATCCCGATATTGACATCTACCTGGCCGCCATCGACGACCACCTCAACGAGCGCGCCTATTTCGTGCCTGGCTTGGGCGACGCGGGCGACCGTCAGTTCGGGACAGGATAAGACGTGGCTTACGATCCGAAACTCGCAGAACGGATTCGGGCCGAGGTCCAGGGGCTGCCCATCGTCGAGAAGAAAATGTCCGGCGGCGTAGGCTACATGCTTAGCGGAAACATGGCCTGCGGCATCCTCGGCGGGGACCTGATTGTGCGTGTTGGTCTGGAGGATTACGAACATTTTCTTCACCAGCCACACGTCAAGGTCTTCACCATGAAAAACGGCCCCAGGCCCATGAAGGGCTGGCTGATGGTGGAACCCGAGGGCTGCAAGAGCGCGAAACAACTCAGCCAATGGATCAAACTTGGCGTGGAATTTGCATCCGCACTGCCGCCAAAATGAAAACCATCATTTTCGTCCTCGGTTCAGTCGTTCTAATCTACATCTCACGCGGATCACTGCGTACTGTTCGCTCGCACGGATTTCCGCGCCTGCTGGCCTGGGAATGCATTCTCGGCCTGTTCCTGCTCAATGCGGACTTCTGGTTCGTCGAGCCTTTCGCGTGGAATCAACTCCTCGCGTGGGCCTTATTGATTCTGTCGCTTGTACCGCTGGGATACGGCGTCCACTTTCTGCGGACGCGCGGCCAGCCGACCCAGCAACGCGTCAGTGATCCCGCTCTGCTGGGTTTCGAGAAGACTACGCAATTGGTCACCAGCGGAATCTACAAATACATCCGTCATCCTTTATATTGCTTCCTGCTGCTACTGGCTTGGGGCATTTTCTTCAAACGCCCCGATGTAACCACCTTCACTCTATCCGTAGTATCGAACATCTTCCTTTTCTTCACCGCTAAAATGGATGAAGCCGAATGCCTGGGTTTCTTCGGAGATGAGTATCAGGAATACATGCAGTATTCGAAGATGTTCATTCCATATATTTTCTAGTGGAATGCGGACTTACGTCCGCGCTCCAGGGATTCATCATGAAAACCATGCTCCTGCGCGGACTCGCGCCCCTGATCGAAAACCCGATTCCGCTGACCTACGCCGACATCCCCGAGCCGAAGCCTACCACGGGCGAGGTGCTGGTCCGTGTGACGGCTTGCGGCATATGTCATACCGAACTGGACGAAATCGAAGGACGCACGCCGCCCCCGCGTCTGCCCGTCGTGTTGGGACATCAGGCCGTGGGCGTGATCGAGGAAGGCGAGCATAAAGGTCAGCGCGTGGGCGTGGCATGGATCGCGTCTGCGTGCGGAAAGTGCGAGTATTGCCAATCTGGGCAGGAGAACCTGTGCGCGCAGTTCAAGGCCACAGGCCGCGATGTGGACGGCGGCTATGCCGAGTACATGACTGTCCGCGCGGATTTCGTCCACCCCATCCCCGCGGCCTTTTCCGACGCGGAAGCGGCTCCGCTGTTGTGCGCGGGTGCCATCGGATACCGCTCGCTGCGGTTAAGCAATCTCCGCGATGGACAGAGTCTGGGCCTGATGGGCTTCGGCGGGTCCAATCATCTCGTGCTCAAGATGGCCCAACATCAATTCCCTAAGTCGCAAATCTACGTCTTCAGCCGCAACATGGAGGAGCGCGAATTCGCCCTGTCGCTGGGAGCGGCCTGGGCAGGCGAGATTGACGGAGTCCCGCCTGAGGCGTTGGATGCGGTCATCGACACGACGCCCGTCTGGGGTCCAGACCTGGAGGCGCTGAAGCGGCTCAAGCCTGGCGGACGACTGGTCATCAACGCCATCCGCAAACAGGAGACGGACAAACCACTTTTGACCACGCTGGATTATCCGTCGCAGTTGTGGATGGAGAAGGAGATCAAGTCGGTGGCAAACGTGACCCGCGCCGATGTGCGCGAGTTTCTGGAACTGGCGGCGCAGGCGGGCATCAAACCCGAATTTCAGGAGTATGATTTAAAGGATGCCAATCAAGCCTTGCTTGAGATGAAGCAGGGAAAAATTCGCGGAGCAAAAGTTTTAAAGGTGTGAGGTTCAACCAACATGAAGGAGAATAGAATGGCCTCACAAAAAACAAACCCGATCCTCATCAACATCATCCGACTGGTGTCTGGCATTGTCGTCATCGCCGCATGCCTCTTCTGGCCTGCGGGGACCTTCGATTACTGGCAGGCCTGGGCCTGGCTGGCGGCGCTCTTCGTCCCAATGAGCATTTCACTGGTGTACCTCATCCGCCGCGACCCCGCTCTGCTCGAACGGCGCACACGCACGAACGAGACGCGCCCCGAGCAAAGACTCATCATCGCCGCCTCGACCCTCTATTTCCTGGTCATCTTCCTTCTGCCTGGCTTCGACAAACGCTACGGCTGGTCTCAGGTCCCCGTCTGGTTGGTCCTGCTGGCGGACCTGGGCGTGGTCGCAGGCTACGGCCTGTACATTCTCGTCTTGCAAACCAACAGCTACGCCTCGCGCGTCATCGAGGTGGAACAGGGACAGCGGGTCATCAGCACGGGACCCTATGCCCTCGTGCGCCATCCCATGTATTCAGCGATGATTCTACTGATGAGCGCCACTCCGCTGGCGTTGGGGTCGTTCTGGGCCTTCCTGCCTTCGCTCGGGCTGATTCCCCTGCTGGCGGTCCGCGCCAAAGACGAGGAAAAACTGCTGATGAAAGAACTGACAGGCTATCGCGAGTACACACAAAAGACACGCTATCGCCTGTTCCCTGGCCTCTGGTAATTTGGAGTCCAAAAGCACCGCACCCTACACCAATCTCATCGAGGTATCCATGAAAGACGTCTACGATCTCAAGTCCGTTAAACTGCCCTATCTTTCGGGTGGACTGTTGAAGTTTTTCGTTTCCCTGGTCGAGGGGCCGTTGGGCGGACTGCTCACGCCCAGCCTGTTTGAGAGCGCGGGCGTCAACTGGCTGCGCAAGCAGAACTTCGAGGACGCGCCCACCAACTATCCCATCCATTACACGGGGTGGATGCAAACCGAGGCGGCGTCGGTGCCCGAGCGCGAGTGGCCGACCCAGCCCTCCGAGGGCAAGGGCTTCCGCTTTGTAAGCATCCACGAGTATGCCGAGGCCTATCGCTCGGGCAGGACCACGCCCGAGGAAGTCGCCAAAAAAGTGCTGGAGGCCATCGAGGCCAGCAACACGTCCAATCCGCCGCTGCGCGCCGTCATCACGGTGGACCGCGAGGAGGTCATGCGCATGGCGCGCGAGTCGACCCAGCGCTTCAGGGACGGCAAGCCGCTCGGCGTTTTTGATGGCGTGCCCGTGGCCGTCAAAGACGAGCTGGATATGACGCCCTATCCCACCACGGTCGGCACATCCTTCCTCGGCAAGTCGCCCGCGCGGGAGGACGCCACCGTCGTGGCCCGTCTGCGCGCGGCGGGCGCACTGTTGATCGGCAAAACCAACATGCACGAGATCGGCATCAACGTGACGGGCCTCAATCCGCATCACGGCACGGTGCGCAATCCCTACAACGTGGGCCACTTCACGGGTGGAAGCTCCAGCGGCTCGGCGGCAGCCGTCGCGGCGGGATTGTGTCCCGTGGCGATTGGCGCGGATGGCGGCGGCTCGATCCGCATCCCCGCCTCGTTCTGCGGCGTGGTGGGATTGAAAGCCACCTACGGGCGCGTCATCGAATTCGGCGCGGCTCCGCTCGATTGGAGCATCGCCCACGTCGGACCGTTGGCGGGCTCCGCTACCGATGCGGTCCTGACCTACGCCTTGATCGCTGGTCCCGACCCCAAGGACCCGACCTCGCTGCTGCAACCCGATCCCACGCTGACGGGCTGGAACTCCGACATGAAAGGCTTGAAGATCGGCGTGTACTGGCCCTGGTTCCGTCATGCCGAAGCGGAAGTGGTCAGCACCTGCATGGCCCTGCTCAAGCAGTTCGAGGCGCTGGGCTGCGAGGTACGCGAGATCGTCATCCCGAACCTGGAAGCCAACCGCGTCGCGCACACCGTCACCATCACCAGCGAAATGGCCCAGGCCATGTCCGCCACCTACCAGCATCATCACCGCGAGCACGGACTGGATGTGCGCCTCAACCTGGCGCTGGCGCGGCGTTTCACCGCCACCGACTACGTCACCGCGCAGCGCATCCGCACGCGCATGATCCAGCATTTCAAGGATGCCTTCCAAAGCGTGGACGTGATCCTGACCCCCACCACGGGCCTCCCCGCGCCCGCCATCCCCACCAACGCCCTGCCCGACGGCAACTCGGACCTGACCACCACCGTCGAGATCATGCGCTTCGTCACCGCCGCCAACCTGACGGGTCTGCCCGCCATCTCCTTCCCCGCGGGTTACACCTCGCGCGACCTGCCCATCGGCATGCAAGCCATCGGCAAGCCGTGGGACGAGTCCACGCTGCTGCGTCTGGCCCTGGCTGCCGAGCGCCTCGTCGAGCGAAAAACACCGCAGGTGTTGTATTCGGTTCTATAGCAACAGACCTCGGAAGTCTTAAAGACTTCCGAGGTCTCAAAAGGAATTATGACCCTCCAACGCGACCCCCAGCATCTCGAACGCAAGGCCCTTCTGCGTTTCGCCGACTTCCGCGACAAGCGCGTGCTGGAAGTCGGCTGCGGCGAAGGACGGCTGACTTGGCTGTATGCCGATTCGGCCCATCACGTCACCGCCTTCGACCCCGACCTGGATGCCCTGCGCGTGGCCCGCACCGACCGCCCCGTGCGGCTCGAGTCGCGTGTCGCACTGACGGGGGCCAGCGCCCGCCACCTGCCTTTCCCCCACGAGAAATTCGACATCGCCATCCTGGCCTGGTCACTTTGATGCATCGAACATGAGAGCATGGTCCATGCTCTGGATGAAATCCGAAGAGTGCTCGTCCCCGCTGGCGTGCTGATCGACCTACGTCCGCTCGAAGCGCGCTGGCCCGTGGAGGTTGCCTCGGGCACGTCGACCGTGGAAGTGGGCCGCCTGACCGACCTGCCCGTCGCTATTGCGGACGATGAAGCCGCAACACGCGCCATGCAGGAAGCCGAGATGCGCGGATGGTTTATCCGCGAGCGCGAGGAATTCTTCAGCTATGTTTATTCGTGGGATACGCCGTCCGAAATGAAGGAATTCATGGAAGACGAGTGGGAAGGCTTCGAGAAACTGGAAGAAAGCGTCTACCAGTCCGCGCAATCGGCGTGGGCCGTGGCGAATGCGGATGCGCGCGTGCAGGTGCGGGTGAAGATGTTGATCACGAGATGGAAGAAGAGCAATTAACACGAAGGACACGAAGAGCACAAAGGAAATTCATTCTGCGCGATTCGTGCCCTTTGTGTTTAAATCATTTCACATCCAAGCCCGTGGCCCGTGTCAGCAAGCGGTGGATTCCGTACAGCGGCAAGGAAAGCGCACCATGCACCAATGCGCTCAAGGCAAAAATTAACGCCGCACCGCGCAGGAAGGCGTTCAGCGGCGGGGCAACGGTGGCCAGCATCCACGGGCCAGCACCTGCGAGGAGCGCCAGTGCCAGCAGACCGACGATCAGCAGCCCCAACGGCAGCCAGGCGTGACGGTCCGATTCGGAGGGCATCATGGTGGAGCTGACAGCAAAGGTTAGGTAGAACCACAGGGCGAAATCTGGCACCTGCGGCACGAGCGCCAGGCCGCTCCAGAACAGGTCGAATTGGGCGGTGCGGACCAAGTCCCATAACGGGAGCAGGTTCAGGCGGAAGATGGCGATCAACGCCACGGTCAGGCCGCCCGTCAGCAGCGGGGCAATCCCGATCAACGAGTCGCGGGCCATGTCGGTCTGGGCCGTCTCCACGTAACCAAGTTGCAAGCGTCCATCGTCGGTCGTGTGAGGGATCAACGAAAAGCCGCCCGTCTGCACCATCAGTAATTTTGCCATCAGGAAATGGCTCAGCTCGTGCAGGAACACGCCAGGGAAGAACAGCACCGAAAACAGTCCCATCGTCAACGCAGGATTGCGTGTGGCGATCAGGAAGATTGCCTGTATCTCGTGATGCAGCGTGCGCTGGAGCCACAGCAGCGTCAGCAGCGCCAGCGCGAACCATAACAGACCGTCGAAGGAATTGAGCATGGGAAATGCAACCGTGACGAATGACGAACAATGAAATCGAACCGCGAAGCCTGCAAAGGGCGCGAGGAAAACCTTTTGTTCTCTTTGCGCTCTTCGCCGCTTCGCGGTTAATTTAACCCAACCAGGCAGGCGACTACTTCGCCGCGGCCTTCACAATGGCGACGAATTCCTCTTCCTTGAGGCTGGCGCCGCCGACGAGGGCCCCGTCGATATCGGGCTGGCCGAAGAACTCGGTCGCATTGGCCGCCGTGACCGAGCCGCCGTACAACACGCGGATGGCCTGCGCCGTTTCGGTGCCGTACAGGCGCGCCAGCGCGGGGCGGATGACATCCGCCACCACGGCGTTGGCTTCGGGTCCGTTCGAGGCCTTGCCCGTGCCGATGGCCCAGATGGGCTCATAGGCCACTACCATCTTCGGCGCAAAAGCGGGATCAAGATTGGCCAGGCCTTTTTCCACCTGACGTGCCACCACATCCGCCGTGCGGCGCGCTTCGTATTCTTCGAGCGTCTCGCCCACGCACACGATGGGAGTCAGGCCCGCCTTCTGCGCGGCCAGCATCTTGCGGTTGACGGTCTCATCCGTCTCGGCGAAATAGGCGCGGCGTTCCGAGTGGCCGAGGATGACGTAGCGGCAATATTCCTTCACCATCGCGGGGGAAATCTCGCCTGTGAAAGCGCCCTTCTCCTCCCAGTGCATATTCTGCGCGCCCAGGCCCGTGTCGGTGCCTTCGAGCAAGGCCGAGATCGCCAACAGCGACATGGCAGGCGGACACAGCACCTTCTCCACGCCCGAGATCTCGCGCAGCTTCATGTTCATCTTGAAGACCAGGTCACGCGCTTCGGCAACGGTCTTGTTCATCTTCCAGTTGCCGGCGACGATTGTGGTGCG
>CALFXA010000130.1 GCA_937928015.1 uncultured Anaerolineales bacterium
CAAGGCCGCCAAGACCGCCTCCCGTCGGCGGGCGCCCGAGGAGTTCCTCGAAACCGTCCGCATCGAGGAGTGCGGCAAGAGTCGCGTGTACCTCGGCGGACTGGCCCAGACCCTGCACGAGCGCAACCTAAAGGTGCTTGTCTCTCAAATGCAGGATGAGGAAGATGAAGAATAAAACAAGTCCCCGCCATATGGCGGGGACTTGTTTTCTGGAATTAGTCCATCTCGCTGACCGCTTCGGCGGCGGTCTCTTTTTCTTTTTTGGCCTTCAAACGCCCATGCAGACTGACACCTACCACACGCTCGTTTCCTGAGAGGAGTTTCTGGATATTCGGCCGTAACGCCCAGATGAGCAACAACTCGGCAATGACGCCGTACAGCACATAAATCCACGGGCTGAGTCCCAGCGTGGCGCGGATGGCAAACAATATGATCGCAAACAAGGCCACACTCATCGTGGTCACCGAAGCATAGCCAAGGGTGAAGAACACCACCGCCCCCAAGGGAACGATAATGAAGAAGGCGGGCGTCCACAAGCCCATTGCGCCACCCACCGAGGGAGCACCACCCGCGCCACCGCGCAAACGCACGAAGCGTCCGTTCGCGTCGCGCTCGATCAGGAAGATCGAATAGTTGTGTCCGAGGATGGCAGCGACGGGAGCAATCACGTGCAACAGGTCGCTCTCAGGGAAGACCGCCCGCGCGATCCACACTCCCACCGCACCCTTGAGGATGTCCATCAGCGCGGTCGACAACCCCGCCCAAAAACCAGCGGCGCGCATGGCGTTGGTCCCGCCGGTGCGGCCGCTCTCCACAGTGCGGATGTCCTTGCCTGTCTTCAACTTGACGATCAACAGCCCGAAGGGGATCGAACCGATCACGTATGCCAGGGCCGTGACTGCAACTGCAAGCAGGATCTGCATTTCTCAAACTCTCCTTTTGTACTCTCCAATGGTCAATAAAAAGAAACACGCTTTATGCGGGATGGTTGCTCGCCTTAGGCGACCTCTCGAACCAACCCGCAGCAGGAATTACCTCAAGAAAACGGAGGCGGCCCACGTCACGGCCAGGATGATGCCCGGGCCGAGCGAAGCACGCCGCAGCGGAATCCCATCCGTCACGTTGACGGACAAGGTGGTGAGCGCATACAGCGCACCGGTCAGGATCAATCCCATTTGAGTGGGTTGGATCGGCCAGTAGTGCAGTCCCGCGCCGATCTGCGCACAAACCTGCCCAATGCCCGCCGCCCAGGGGAAATCCCAGCGGTCGGTGCCATCAAGGTGCAGGATGCGCAGGGCGATCAACCCCGCGCTGAGAAAGAGCACAGGCGCCATCACGATCAGGCGTGCACCTGCCAGACGCAAAAAGATCGTTAAGATGAAGAACAAAGCATAGGCCAACGCCGTCAGCCCTGCGCGCGCAATGGGATATTGCGGCGCGGATATCTCGACCACAACGTATTCAGCCACGAAAACCAGCAGCATCAGCAGAGCACTGATGCCAAACCCGAACCACCAGGCGTTTGACGCCTGAATCAGGTTCAGCGTGGCCCCCACCACCAGCGTGGTCAGGGTGGGCAGCAACCAATGTTCCAGCGTGGAGCCCCCCCGTAAACTGGGATGCAAGCGCAGCAACCAGTCCATGCCCGTGGCGGTCAGGCCGGCCGCCAGGACGGTCATTCCCAGGCCAAAGGTCAGTGGGATGCCGAAATAAAAGCCGGGCAATTGCAGGCTCATGGTAAATTCGGGGGCAGGCAGGATGCGTGTGAGTGAAAAGGCCAGCAGAACGGACGCAGTCAACACACCGATACGGCTGGCTTCTGGCAGGGCACGGGAAGACTCTTGCATTGTGGAGTCATTTTACCCCAATCCTCGAATGGGCCGTTGGTTAGAACAGATTTGCGGATGAACACAGCGGTATGGTAGAATCAGACGGTTATTATGGAAGCGCCCAAATCTGAGATTTTGCCCCCGCCCCCCAGCGTGATCAGCGCCATCCGCGCGGGCTTCGACACGGTGACCGTCCACCTGACGGCCATTTTGTTGCCATTGGCCCTGGACCTGTTCCTGTGGCTGGGTCCCCGCCTGAACGTCGAAAAGGTGATGATGGCCTACCTGAAGTTGTATCGGGAAATGGCGGGGGACCTCAACCTGCCCTCCGAGCCCGTGCAACAAGTTCTGAAAACGGCCACCGAGTTCTGGCAGGACTTCAACCTGTTCTCGGCTCTCAGCACCTTCCCCATCGGAATCTCCAGCCTGCTGCGCAGTCTTCAGCCGGCGGATAATCCGTTGGGGGCGCCGCACCTGCTCAAGGTCACCTCAACGGGAGGCATGCTCGGCTGGATGTTCCTGTTCGTTCTGGCCGGCTGGCTGGCGGGTGCGGTCTACTTCCGCTGGGTGGCTTCGCTGGCGCTTCCGCAAGGGCAGAAGATCAGCCTCTCCGTGTTGTTCCAGTCCTTCTCGCTGTCAGCGCTGTACATGATACTGGTGTTTGTCATTGGCATGCCGCTGATGCTGTTCCTGTTCATGATGTTTGCCATCAGCCCCATCCTGGGACAGGGCCTGTTCCTCTTCCTTGGCTTCATCTCGATCTGGGTGGTGGTGCCCCTGTACTTCGCGGGGCACGGCATCTTCTTGCGCGGACAGAATCTGTTCGCATCCATCGTCAGC
Organism: uncultured Anaerolineales bacterium; assembly: GCA_937928015.1. Classification (GTDB taxonomy): domain Bacteria; phylum Chloroflexota; class Anaerolineae; order Anaerolineales; family Villigracilaceae; genus JACPVF01. Next base: position 2,670 of record CALFXA010000130.1, read on the forward strand.
GGCATCCGCCTGGCACGTTTTACCCTGCCGACCAGCAGCCTGTTCGTGTTGCTGGTACTGGTCATCAGCACCGGGTTGAACTATCTATGGAGCATTCCCGAATCCAATTCGTGGATGCTGGCCGTGGGCATCTTCGGCCATGCATTCATCACCACTGCCCTGCTGGCCGCCAGTTTCATTTATTACCGTGACGCGACCACCTGGCTGCAAATCGTTTTCGATAAATTGAAGGCTGGCGCCGCTCCGCGGCAGGCATAACTGCCGACAGCCCGTCCATTCTGGAGGTATTTGTGAGCGATCAACCGACGAATTATGATGTCAGTTCCATTCAAGCGCTGGAGGGCATCGAGCATGTCCGCAAGCGCCCAGGCATGTACGTGGGCGGCACGGACATCAAGGCATTGCACCACCTCGTCTACGAAGTGGTGGATAACGCCATCGACGAAGCCCTGGCTGGCGTCTGCACCCGCATTGACATCACCATCCATCCCGATAGCAGCGTTACCATCCAGGATAACGGACGCGGCATCCCCGTCGGCCCGCACCCCACCAAGAAGGACGCCAATGGCAAGCCGATGGAAACCCTAGACGTGGTTATGACCGTCATCGGCGCGGGCGGCAAGTTCGGCGGCGGCGGCTATAAAGTCTCGGGCGGTTTGCACGGTGTGGGCGTCAGTGCCGTCAACGCCCTTTCGGAGTGGGTGACCACCGAGGTCAAGCGCGACGGCAAGGTCTGGCAGCAAAACTACAAGCGCGGCGTCCCGCAGGGCCCCATCCAGATGATCGGCAAGGCTGATAAAGGCGAGACCGGCACCAAGCAGACCTTCAAGTTCGACAAGGTCATCTTCACCGAAGACATCGACTACCGCTTCGACACGCTGGTGCAGCGTTTCCGCGAAATGGCTTTTGTGACGCGCGGTGTGACCATCCGCTTCGTGGACGAACGCGCCGAGCGCGAGATGACCTTCTACTTCGAAGGCGGCATCACGTCCTTCGTGCGCTACCTCAACCGCAACCGCGAGAATCTGCATCCCGTGGTGTACGTCGAAAAGGAAGTGGAGAATATCGGCATCGAGGCGGCCATCCAATACACGGATGCCTACACCGAGTCGGTCTATTCCTTCGCCAACACCATCAACACCATCGACGGCGGCACGCACCTGACAGGCCTGCGCTCGTCGCTGACGCGCGTCATCAACGATTATGCGCGCAAGAACGGCCTGCTCAAAGACTCGGACCCGAACTTCTCGGGCGACGACACACGCGAAGGCCTGACGGCCATCGTCTCGGTCAAGCACCCAGGCCCGCAGTTCGAGTCGCAGACCAAGGTCAAGCTGATGAACCCCGAAGTGCAGACCTACGTCACGCAGGTGGCGGGCGAAGCCTTCGGCACCTTCCTCGAAGAGAATCCCCAGGCGGCCAAGGCCATCATCGCCAAATGTCTGACCTCGGCCCGCGCGCGCGACGCGGCGCGCAAAGCCCGCGACCTGGTCATCCGCA
>CALFXA010000131.1 GCA_937928015.1 uncultured Anaerolineales bacterium
GGAGCGCGTTTTACTTTGGCTATCCTCGAATTACTGCACGTTGAACTGCTGTTCACCGACCTTGACGCCGGCCATATAGATCTCGACCTTGTACTGCGCCGCAGGGAAACCCGAAGAATCCGTGCTGGTAATGTTGGCGTACAGCGTGCTTTCGCCGTTATAGCTGTAATCGCTGGTCGTGAAGGGTGTGCTCGGGTCCTGGCCGTCCACGTTCAACGCATACCACTTGATCTCAAACTGCGTACCATTATCCACCTGATTGACATCAAAGAAGACGTAAATATCGTCGGTGGGCGCAAAGGTGGTGGTCTGGTTATCTCCATTCTCGTTGTTGGCCATGTAGATATTGGATACGCCAGCAGGTGCGCTGGCCCCGCAAGCCAGCGTGGAAAGGACCAGGGCCAGTGCGGCCACCAGGATGAACCATTTTTTATTCATTACATTCTCCTATAACTGAGTTGGTAAGGTGCGGGGATTATAAGAGATTCATCCAGAATGTGTCTGACCCTTAAGGACCAATTATGTAGTTCATCAGGAGATTTCGATGTAGATGCGTTTGTTGATGGCGCCTTTGCTTTTGTAATCGACCACACGCACCGAGCCAACCTCATTGGTGTTCGCCACATGCGTCCCGCCGTCGGCTTGCAGGTCGAGACCCGCAATCTCCACCGTGCGGACAAAGGCGATACCCTCGGGCAGTAGGTTAATCTTGGTGCGAATCAGGTCGGGGATCTGGAAAGCCTCCTCGCGCGGCAGGCTGTTCACCCGCACCTCGCGCGCCGCGGCGATCTCCCTGTTGACGGCCGCCTCGATCTCGCGCACCAATTCCCCGCGCATGGTTTCGAACTCGAAGTCCATGCGACCCTTGAGCGGTTCCATGTCGCCGCCCGTCACCAGCGCGCCATAATCGCGGAAGACCGTTCCGCACAGGATGTGCAGCGCCGTGTGGGTGCGCATCAATTGATAGCGCCGCTCCCAATCCAGAGTCCCGTGGGCAGACGTGCCCATCGCAGGCAGAGGCACCGTCCCGCCGAGGAAGTGCAGCACGTCCTCACCCTGTTTCTTGACCTTGCCCACAGGGTAGTCCACCCCATCGGCGCGCAGCACGCCAAAGTCACAAGGCTGGCCACCCCCGCCCGGGTAGAAGGCAGAACGGTCGAGGGTTACGGTACGCGTTTCGGGGTCCACGGCAATCACACGTGCATCGAACTCGCGCAGGGTTGCATCAGTTTGGTACAGCAGGTCGGTCATCGTTCCTCCAGGCGAAATGCGAAATTGTTCCTATTATAGCCGCACAACAAAGCGGGTAAAATTCCGTTGACCAAGCGAGGACCCATGCAGCAGAAGATCACTTTCAAAGGCAAGACCTATGACAGCCTGGAGGAGATGCCGCCCGACATCCGCCAGGCCTACGAATCAATCATGCAAGTGCTGGCAGACAAGAACCAGAACGGTGTGCCCGACCTCTTCGAGGGTACGGTCAACGCCCAGGCGACGAGCGCCCGCATCGTCTTCGATGGGCAGGTCTACGAGCACATCGACCAGTTGCCGCCCGAAGCGCGCGAAAAATACGAAAAGGTGATGGGCCAATTGGACAAGGATCACAACGGCATCCCCGATTTTGCCGAGAAGTTCATGACCCTGGGCCTCCCCTCCGCGCCCGCCCCGACCTCCAGCCAGCCTCCTTTCGAGGCAATGGCGCCCACGCCGACGGCTATTCCCGTTTCCCCCTCCGCTCCCAACCTGGAGCCCGAGCAAACGGGACTACGTTTTGGCGTCCTGGCAGTTGTGTTGCTGGCCCTGCTCTGCCTGGGCGGACTGGCGCTATGGCTCCTGTCCACGCAGTTGCGTTGAGTCGACTCTTGCTTGAGATTAGCGTTTGATTAGAATTTCACAACCTGCTTGACTTCGCGTCACAAATTTTGTATAGTATTTTTCGGTCTAACCTACGGCACGGCCCGCCATTGGCTGGTGTGCCGTTTTTGTGTCAATATCTTCTTATCAAGGAGAGCCAATGATTCGAGTCAACGGTCTCACCAAGGATTATGGAAGCCGACGGGCGGTGGATCAAATCACCTTCGACGCCCAACAGGGAGAAATTCTCGGGTTCCTTGGGCCGAACGGCGCAGGCAAAACCACCACCATGCGCATCCTTACCGGGTACATGCCCCCCACCGACGGCGAAGCCATCGTGGCGGGCTATGACGTCGTCGAGGAATCCCTCGAAGTACGCCGCCGCGTGGGATACCTCCCCGAAACCGTTCCGCTATACACCGATATGTCGGTCTTCGAATACCTCAAGTACATGGGCGACTTGCGTCACCTGCCCGATGTGGAAGACCGCGTGGACGAGGTGCTGGAAAAAGTCGGGTTGGCGGACCGCGCCGACGGGACGATTCACAACCTGTCCAAGGGAATGCGCCAACGCGTGGGGCTGGCCCAGGCGCTGCTGCACCGCCCCGAGGTCCTGATCCTCGACGAGCCGACCATCGGCCTCGACCCGGGCCAGGTGGTGGAGGTCCGCAAGCTGATCCGCGAGATCGGCAAGGAGCGCACCGTCCTGCTTTCCACGCACATTCTGAGCGAGGCTCAGAACATCTGCGACCGCGTCCTCATCATCAACAAGGGCCGCATCGTGGCCGAGGACACGCCCGAGAAACTACAGGCCCGCCTGCTGGGCGCGGAACGCGTGATGCTGCGCGTGCGCGGCGAGACCGATGACCTGCCCTTCGTGATCGAGAAGGTCAAGGGCGTGCAAAGCGTGGACGTCAAAGAGGAGGGCCTGGTCGAGTTCCAGTTTGCGCCCGGGCAGGATATCCGCCCCGAGGTGGCCAAGGCCGTCATCAGCGAAGGCTACGACCTGCTGGAAATGCGTCCGTTGGGTATGAGCCTGGAAGAGATCTTCCTAGAGTTGACCAATACCGAGCGCAATCATGAGCAAGGTGCCAAATGAAAACCGTATGGACCATCGCCAAGCGCGAATATAACCAGTACTTCAACAGTCCCATCGCCTACGTGGTCATGTTCATGATCATGCTGGTGCTGGGCATCATCTTTGCCATCGTCGTCCGCAGTTCGATGGACCAGGCCATGCAGATGCAGGCCTTTGGCGGACCTGCAACCGCCCCCGACAACACACCCATCACAGGCAACCTGGCCTTCCTGCTGGTCTTCTCCATCCCCGCGTTGACCATGCGCCTAGTCTCCGACGAGACACGCATGGGCACCATGGAACTACTGCTGACCGCCCCCGTCCGCGATTGGGAATTGATCGTGGGCAAGTGGCTGGGCGCCTTCCTGTTCATCCTCACCATCGCGGCCCTGACCCTGGTCTTCCCGCTCATGCTGAACTTCCAGATCAACAACGGCCTGGACCCGAAGCAGTTGGTCTCCTCGTACCTGGGGATCATTTTCGTGGCGGCGGCTTTCCTTGGCATGGGCGTCGGTATCTCGTCGCTGTTCAGCAACCAGATCGCGGCCTTCTTCCTGACCATGGCGGCCTTCATCTTCTTGTGGTGGATGGTCGGCTTCCCTGCCAGTCTCGTTCAGGGCGGGACGAATCTCTTCCAGTATCTTGACATGAAGTCCCACTTCTACGACACCTTTAACATGGGCAAGATCATGTTGGCAGACATCGTGTATTACGTGAGTCTGACCGTGCTGGGCCTGTTCGTGGGCACCACGGCGGTCGAGATGCGGAGGTGGCGCTAATGGATAAGAAGAACGTCCGCACCTATGCCCTGATCGCGGTAGGCGTGGCGCTGGTGGCCTGCGTCGCCGCCGTGGTCATCGCCCTGTTGCTGGGATTGAACGTCCTCGGTTGGTTCACGCCGAAGAGCATCGAACCGTGGAAGCAAGGCTTATGGTTCAGCCTGGCCTTCATCGGTATCGGCGTCAGCCTGTATGGGATTCTCCAACCTGACCAGGTCCGCCGCTTCCTCTCTGGACGTCAGGCGCGCTACGGCTCGAACTCGCTGATTCTGCTGATCGCCCTGCTCGGCATCATCGTGATGGTCAACTTGTTGGCATTCCAAAACCCCGTCACTGTGGCGGACATGACCGCGAACAAGTCCCACACCCTCGCGCCCGAGACTCTGCAATTGCTGGCCAGTCTGCCCGAGAAGGTGGAAGCCACAGCTTACTTCACGGCCAATGCCTCCACGTCACAGGCCAGTGAAATCCTGACCAACTTCAAAGCAAACAGCAATGGAAAGTTCGACTTCCGTTTTGCCGACCCCGACTCGGACCCCATCACGGTCCGTGATGCGGGCATCACAGGCGACGGCAAGATCCTGCTCACCCTGGGCGACCGCAAGGAAGTGGCCTCCTATGCCGATGAGACCGAACTGGTGCGCGCGCTGAACCGCCTGGTCCACCCGGGCACGCGTGTGGTGTACTTCCTGAGTGGGCATGGCGAGGCCGACATCACTGCCACGGGCGAGGTCGCCTTGAGCGTAGCCAAGGCCGCACTTGAAGGCAAAAATTACACGGTCCAATCGCTCAACCTGCTGACCGACAACAAAATTCCCGACGACGCGCTGGCCATCATCATCGCGGGGCCGCTCAAACCCGTCTCCGCGCAGGAAGTGAACCTGCTCAAGAAGTTCGTCGCCAATGGCGGCGGGCTGGTCATTGCCGAAGACCCAACCCCGATCACCCAATTCGGTAATTCACCCGATCCTCTGGCCGACTATCTCAAGACCGACTGGGGCATCCTGCTCGATAACGACATCGTCATCGACCTGACCAACAGCGGCAACGAGTTGAACGCGGTCACGCGCCTCTCGACGGACCATCCCATCACACGCGGGATGCGCAGCATGAACCAGGTGGCGATCCTGCCCAACACGCGCAGCCTGTCCCTGGCGACCGCCCCCGAAGGCGTGACCGTCACCTCGCTGGCGCAAACCACCGCGGACTCGTGGGGCGAGACCGACTTCGCCAATCTGCAAGGGACGCGCGTCCAGTTCGATCAGGGCGCCGACCTGCTCGGTCCGCTAAGCCTGGGCATGGCGGGTGAGACCAGCGCCAATCGCGGCCGTGTGGTCGTCTTTGGCAACTCGTCCTTCTTCCTCGACGTCAACTTCGACAAGTACGGCAACGGCGACTTCTTCATCAACGCCGTGGACTGGGCTGCCGCACAGGAAAACCAGATCACCCTCACATCCTACAACAGTACGGAGCGCACCCTCAAGGTGATCAGCCCCGCCACCTGGTTGTTGATCCTGTTCGTGTCGGTCTTCATCCTGCCTGGCCTGATCGTGATCGCGGGCGGCGTGAGTTGGTTCACACGCCGCAGGAGGGGCTAAATGCTGCGTCGCTCCACTTGGGCGGTGGTGTTCCTGGTGGTGCTGGTAGCTGGTGTGATGGTCTATTTATGGCAGTATCGGCAATCCATCAAGGAAGAGGCAAAATCCTTCCCGACCCTGCCCACCCGCTACCTGCTGGACCCTGCCGAGGGCGATCCCAACCGCATCCGCATGGAAAGCACTTCAGGCGGCGTGGCGGAAGTCGCGCTCAACATGCAGGGCCAATGGGAGGTAGTCCTGCCATTTGGCGGGATGGCCAGCCAGGGCGACATCGGGGCGCTGCTCACCACACTGTCAACCACGCGCTACGTCAAAGAGGTCGAAGGGCTCACGCCCTCCGACCTCGGGCTGGATCCGCCCGCCTATGTGCTGACAGTCTATCTGAAGAGCGGCACGAAACATGTCCTCGAAATCGGGGACAAGACACCTTCCGAGTCGGGATACTACACCCGCTTCGACGGGAAGCGTCTGCTGGTCGTGGAGTTGTCTTCCATCGAAGGCTTGACCCTGATGGCTGACAATCCGCCTTACCAGGTGACGCCCACACCGTCGCCGCTCCCAGTGACAATGACTCCCGAGGCGGTCACTCCGTATCCATAATGTGAGCCTCGTAAAACAATCGCATTACAAATCATCGAGAGTTTTGTAAGGGTATTGCTTTTTGCCCTTAAACTGTGTATTCTGAAAACAAATTCAAATTTTGGATGGCAGAATGGATGTAGATAAAATACTTATCGTGGATGAGGAAGAAGAGTTCTCCGCCATTGCGCGATTGATCGAACTGGGGCGGCAAAAGTCTTTTGTAACGCTGGACGATATCCTGCACTTCTTTCCCGAGGCCGAACAGGACGTAGAGCAATTAGAAGAGGCATTTTCTGCGCTCTTGAGCGCGGGCATCCCCTTCGTCGAAGATACCCTCACCAACGAACCCACCGAGGACGAACTGGTCGCGGTGGAAGAGATCGAAGCCGAACCCGAGCCCGATCTTAATATCGACGATTACCTCGCCAACATCGACACCGACGACACCATCGGCCTGTACCTGAAAGAGGTCAGCCGTGTGCCGCTCTTGACCGCCTCCGAAGAGGTGGCCTTGGCCCAGCGCATCGAGCGCGGACGCATGGCCCGCGAGGAACTCGCGCACGGCAACGTCAACCCGCGTCGCCGAACCGAACTCCGCAAGCTGATTGAGGACGGCTGGGCCGCCCGTGAACATCTCATCACGGCCAACTCGCGCCTCGTGATCTCCGTGGCCAAGAAATATATGGGACGCGGCGTACCCTTCCTCGACCTGATTCAGGAAGGCAACATTGGTTTGATCCGCGCTACCAAGAAATTCGACTATCGCCGTGGACACAAGTTCTCCACCTACGCTACGTGGTGGATTCGTCAGGCCGTGACTCGCGCCATCGCCGACCAGGGACGCACGATCCGCGTGCCCGTGCACATGGGCGATCAGATCAACAAGTTACTGCGCGTTCAGCATCAGTTGACTCAGCGCCTGGGCCGCGAACCTTCCGTCGAGGAATTGGCCGTCGCACTGGATGTCCCACCCAAGAAGGTCGAGAACATGATCCAGGTGGCGCGCCGTCCGCTCTCGCTGGAGACGCCGACCGACGACGAAGAGGATTCGGTCCTCGGCGACTTCATCGAGGACGATGAGGCTCCCCCGCCCGACGACTCGGCTACTTATAACCTGCTGCGCGAACATCTCGGCGAAGTGTTGAACGGCTTGCCCCCGCGCGAAGTGCGCATTCTGCAACTCCGCTATGGTCTGCTCGACGGACAGGCCTACACGCTCGAAGAGGTCGGCCGCAAGATGGGCGTCACACGCGAACGCGTGCGCCAGATCGAGGCCCAGGCGCTCAGCCGCCTGCGTCACCCGTCCATCCGCAGGAAACTGCGCGATTATCTGGGCGAATAAAACTGAATCAAACAACTGTGGCGCGGAAGCTATCCGCGCCACTTTTTTATATGTTCAGGTTATTGGGAGATTGCTTCGGGTGCTTTGCGCCTTCGCAATGACAGAAACATCTCAATCAACATTCCCACGGGCAGCACCCAGGCTAGGCGCATGGCCTCCTCCCGCCAGAAGAAGAATCCCAGCAGCCAGGCGTACGAGAGCAGGACTGTCCACCAGTTGACCTCGAACAGCAGGAAGAGCACGTACGAGTACACGCCGTAAAACGGGGTCGCCAGCGCGGAAACCAACAGCCCTGAGAGCATCCGCTCGCGTTTCTCGCGGAAGAACAACGGCAGCGGCACGAGGAAGATGCCAAAGCGCCAGACATCCATGCTGGCCAGCCGCCAGACATGGACGGGCAGCCCCGCCGTGGAGTTGGCGATCCAGCGCAGGGGCCAGTCGAAGCCGTAGACGAACAGGCTGAGGAGCACCGTCAAAACGGGAGCAGCCAACAGTCGAGGCCAGAGGCGCGGGGATTCCAACAACAGCCCAAACAGAATCGGCAATCCCGTCAGTTGCGGCTTGGTCAGTGCTAGAATCAGGCCGACCCCGCGCAGATAGGGATTCTTCGCAAATAGGAAGATGACCAGCCCCAGCGCCACCAGCACGTCCACCTGACCTAGCCAGACCTGGCCCAGCATCGGGAAGGAGATCAACAGCAGGAACGGGTTGACCTCGGTGACATAGGCCAGCGCCAGAAAACCTATCACGCTGAGCGTCGTCCAGATGGGCCAAGCCAGCGGATAGTCAGGCAGCAGGTGCAGCGGTGCGAGAACCCATTGCGCGAAGTACGGCACGTAGCCGCAGTCGAAACAACCCTGCGTGAAGGGCAGGTAATACCGATACAGGTCGTCGCCGCCAGGCAGGCGGAAAGACGCTACAATCAGGCCCAGCGCCGCGCCCAGGGCCGCGATCCAACTCAACTTTTGTCCACGGGAAAGGGAAGCCAAAAAATCCTCCATGACAACATCATTTTCCTCAGTTTATGCGATTGTACCCCAGCGTCGGGCAGGCGCATCATGACGGATGTGGCCAAACGCCCCGACGGTGGCATCCGTAACCTGGCGCTGGCCCTGGCGCTGATTTCTCCTGCGTTGATCTTCGCGTTCGCCCAGGCCCTGCCGCCCGCGGGTGATTTCCTGGATGCCTTCTGGCCTGCGGCGCACACTCCCTTGACGCCATATCAACATCCCGCATTCCTGAATCCGCCCTGGGTGGCTTTGATCCTGTATCCGTTGTCGTTTCTGACGGAACGGTACGCGCAGGCCATCATCGCCTTTCTGAATCTGGCCGCGACCTTATTGCTGGCGGCGCGATTTGGGGGAAAACGCCTGAGCTTCCTGCTGGTAATGACCTCCCCGACGTTTCTCTCCCTGCTGGTCAACGGAAACATCGGCTGGATGTCCGTGTCCGCTTTTTTGCTGCCCGCCAACTGGGGGCTGATTCTGTTGTTAGCCAAACCGCAGGACGGACTCATGGCGGGCTTGGTCTGGTTCAAGCGCGCGCAAAACAAACTTACATTTCTACTTCCCAGCCTGGGATTGGTCGCTCTTTCTTTCCTGATCTGGGGCTGGTGGGTTCCGCACATATTTCAGCAGGGTCTGCACACGGGCGGCCGGGCGGTCGGCCCGTGGAATATCTCCCCTTTTCCGTGGTTGATTCCGCTGGGGCTGGTTTTGCTGTATTTCGCCTGGAAGCTGGAGGATGAATTGCTTGCCGTGGCGGCCACCCTGTGCCTTGTGCCTTATTTCGCCTTCTACTCGCTCAACACCCTCTACACCATGATGGCTGGACGTCACCCGCGCCTGGCCATCCTCGCCTGGGTCTGGTTGTGGGCCGCCTTCCTCGGATTACAGTGGGTCGGTCTCAATTTCTATTAGGGAAAATATGCAGAAATCTTCCGACATTCAACGCCTGCTGACCGCGCTCACCTTTCTGCTGACGGCCTTCCTGCTCAGCCGCACGCCCATCGACGCCGACTTGTGGTGGCATCTGCGCGCAGGTCAGGAGATGTGGACCCAGAAAAGCATCCTGCTGACCGACATCTTCAGTTACACTCGCGCGGGCGCGCCGTGGGTCAATGCCTTCTGGCTGTCTGAGCTTCTGTTATATGGATTGTACAGTCTCGGCAGATATTTTGCGCTGGCGGCCTTCGTGGCCCTGCTCGGCGCGCTGACCTTCCACGTCGTTTCGAAGAACCTCAAGGGCAATCCCTTCGTCGACAGCTTCCTCCTGCTGCTGGCCGTCGTCACCGCCGCGCCCATCTGGGGTCCGCGCCCGCAGATTCTTTCCTTCTTCCTCGTGGCCCTGCTGGATTTATGGCTGATTCGCTCTCGGCGCAGGCAATGGCTGTTGATTCCCTTCTTTGCATTGTGGGCCAATCTGCACGGCGGCTGGATCTGGGGATTCCTGCTGCTGGCGGCGCACATCGCGGGACTCTTCGTCCAATCGCTGTTCCAGCCCGAAGAACGGATTCCGCTTCGGCGGCAGGCTCTGCATCTGCTGGGCTGGACCGCCCTCTCCGCCCTGGCCATCAGCCTGAACCCAAACGGACTCGCCCTCTGGCGGCTGCCCTTCCAGCAGATAAACGTCTCGCTGGAAATTCAGGAATGGCTCTCGCCCGATTTCCATCGCGTGGACTTTCATCCGCTGTTGTGGATGTTGTTCCTGCTGATGCTGGCCGCGCCCTTCGCAAAGAAACCGCTGAACTGGCCGCAGCTTTTCAAGGTGCTGGGCTTTGCCTATCTGACCTTCGTAGCGCAGCGCAACATTGCCCTGTTCGCCATCACCGCCGCGCCCCTGCTTAGCGAGTGGATTCAGGCTTTCATTGAAAGCCTGCCACGCCGAGAGAGTCGCCCCGCGCAAGACCTGGACCCGCGCCTGACGTCCATCCTCAACGCGGTGCTGATCGTCGTCCTCTCGCTGGCGGTGCTGGGCAACCTGTTCCTCATCTCCCAGCCCAGGCGCGTGGACGAGAACTATCCCGTTGCCGCGGTCCAGTGGATGCAGGTCCATCAGCCCGAAGGCAGGCTGTTCAACTCCTACAACTGGGGCGGCTACCTGCTGTGGACCCTGCCCGAAATCCCCGTCTTCATCGACGGCCGCGCCGACCTGTACGGCGACGACATCCTCGACCAATGGCATGCCGTGGTAAATGCGGATAAGAAGGCGTTATCCCTGCTAGATCAGTGGGACGTGAAAGTGGTCCTCCTCGAACCTGACTGGCCGATCATCGAGGTCTTGAAAAGCAATGGCTGGAAGGTGGAATTCGAGGATGAGCAGGCGGTGATTCTTGTTCGATAGTGTCCCCATTGCCAAGGCGAGACCGATGCTCAATTATCAAAAATCTAAAGGATCGTAAATGAAGTCCACATTTACAGCATGCTATAGCTTAATGCTTAGTCGGTTTGCAGGCTTTGCAGCGTCCGCGCTACAGTTTTTCACAACCCAAGGAAAGTTTAAAATCATATGGCCTTTCTTAATAATAAGCATGGTTTTTTTATTAATAGGCATATTGTTAGGTGAAATCGAGTCGAAAGAAATATTGGCCAAAACCGAATGGGTATTGATTGCAGGAAATATAATAACAGTCGTGTTCGCGCTAGGAGCAATTGCCCTAGTCAGGAGTTTATATACGCTCTCAGGACCATTAACAATAGTTGGAATAACACTTGGATTACCTAGTTTACTAACTTTATTCTATTTATCGCGATTCAAATAAGATGTTTTTAACGATCTATTTCAATAGGTGAACAATGAAATATCTCAAAAACACTATTATTTTTATAGTATGCACTTTAACATTATTATCCTGCGGCCCCCTAGACGCTCCAGAAATCGATATATCTGAGTTATCGACACAAGAGTTAATCCAAATTCTAGAGGATCAGAGCAACAACAATGGCAACTTATTTCCAAGTGTGGTAGAAGAATTGGAAAGGAGAGGACCGACTGCCTCAACCGCAGCGCCTGCTCTTGCTCAAGCAATTGCTTATGATCGTCGCGATTCCACTATGGCTACTCGTGCTTTGATTGCAATGGGCCCAGCTGCCAAGATAGCCATACCCGATCTATTGAAGAATTTGAATAATCAACGTGCAGATGTGAGACTTTACTCAGTATTTGAATTGGGAATTATTGGTGAGTCTTCATTATGCGCAGTGCCTAATATAGCACCCCTATTATGGGACTCGGATTCAGAAGTTAGATCTGCCGCGGCTAGTGCGCTTGATGCAATAGTTGGAGAAGACTTGGTTGAATCAACTCAGGAGCTTGATCCCTCTCTTCCTGGCTTTGTGTTCCTTGACAAACCAGAGGGCAATATTTCTGGTAAAGCAAGAGAATGGTGGCTAAGTGTGGGAAAGGGTACCCAATGGCCAGTAGAGGGCTGTGAAATATCTACACAGTAATAAATTCATAAAACTGTCTCTAGTTCTGGCGGCAGTTGCACTGCCGCCAGTTCATTTACTATGCCATCGAGAGATTATGGTCTCAGCCTACAACACCGCATCCAGCATCAATGCCAGGAAGAGGAAGGCCAGGTACATACTCGACCAGCGGTACATGATATGGGCCACCTTGTTGCCGGGCACCTTCCACACGCGCCAGGCGGTGTAGAGTAATGAGAGTCCCAGCAGGAGCGCGGAGACCAGGTAGATCGTGCCCGTCAGGTTGAAGAGCGGCAGGAGCAGGGTCACTGAGCTCGGAAGAGCGTCGTGTAGGGAAAGAGTGTAGATCTCGGTGGTCGCCGTAT